>JAFADQ010000357.1 GCA_023424725.1 Bacteroidota bacterium | reverse complement strand
CAACCTGTTAGAAGCCGCCACTACACATACCGAAGGCCATTTTACCGAATGGGGCGGCACGGTTTTATCGGAGCCGTCTCACTTGCAGAGAATGCAGCGCACCTTGCAATTTTTATGGGCACATGGTTTGGGCGGTTATTGGCCTGGCCGGCACTGGAGTTCTGCTGTGTTTGGTGGTTTTTTGATGCTCGCAGCATCCGGTATTCTCTTTAAAAGCTTTAAATGTAAGGTTACTTTTTCTTCTAAAACTACACCGCAATCTAAATTCTGTTTCGTGCTTTTTGCCTCGGCAATAATTTATCTTCTCTGGATTTATTTTTACCAGAATGTAGTGCACCAATCGCGGCATGTGTTACCGTTACTTCCTTTATTGTTGCTTTTTCCGGCGGTTGGTTGTGCTGTATTGGCCCAAAAAATGAAGTCGGCAGCTATGCTTGTAACCATACCAATGCTTGCTCTAAATATTTGGATAACGGCGGTTTTGGCAAAGCAGCATGCAGAGCCTACATCGGTGTATCAGGTAAAAGAAAAAATAGAGGCCAATGCCCGCGATGGCCAGGTTATTTTATCGCTCGAAATGATTAACCAATACCTGCGGCTTCAGGGAATACAAGCAGATTACCTAACCGCAGAGCGCGACCTGCAAAGGGCAAAAACAATGCTGCTACAAGGCAAAACGGTTTGGGTAATAGGCACTTTTCCGGAGTTAGAAAACATTAAGCCCTCCGAAGTTTCTGTGCATTACCACAACCCGTACATGAACAGCCTTTGGCCCGAAGTTACCTTGTATCGTTATGGCAACTAAAGAGCTAACCATAATTGGGGCGGGGCCGGCTGGTTTAGCCGCCGCTTATTACGCAAAAAAAGCAGGCATAACTTTCCGGTTGCTGGAGGGTAGCGGCAGGGTAGGAGGCAATGCGGCCACACTTCGGCACGGCCATTTTCTGTACGACACGGGCGCGCACCGCTGGCACGACCGCCTTCCGGAAATAACCGCCCAAATAAAAGAGCTGCTGGGCGAAGACCTGGTAGAAATACACGTGCCGAGCCAGATTTACAGTAAAGGCCGTTTTTTCGATTTTCCGCTTTCGCCGCTTAATTTATTGCAAAACCTGAGCTTTGCCACACTTTTAAAAGCAGTCGCAGAAGTTTTCGCGCAGCAAATAAAGCCTGAACTCAGAAATAAAAACTTTAAAACAAGTGCTATTGCCGCCTACGGGCCAACTATTGCCAACCGGTTTTTATTGGGTTATTCTGAAAAACTTTGGGGAGCGCCGGTAGAAAAACTCTCTGTTGCTGTGGCCGGAAAGCGCCTGAAAGGACTGAACCTGAAAACGTTTCTGATAGAGGCCATGCGCGGTAGCAAAGCCAAAACCCAGCATCTCGACGGCGGTTTTTATTATCCTAAATACGGCATTGGCGCTATCGCCGATAAGCTTGCCGCACAAATTGGCCAGGAGCAGATACAGCTAAATGCAAGGGTTCAGAAAATTCATCATCACAATAACGAAATAACAGCAGTTGAAACCGAAACCAAAGAGAAGCAAACCGTACACCAGCTTATCAGTACATTGCCGCTCACAACGTTGGTAAGATCGCTAAATCCGCCTGCGCCGGCACACATTTTGGCCGCTGCAGCTGCTCTGGAGTTCCGGCATCTGGTGCTGGTGGTTTTGTTTCTTAATAAACCGTGTGTTACGCCAAATGCATCGGTATATTTCCCCGATCCGGAAGTGCCCTTTACCCGGTTGTACGAGCCCCGCAACCGCAGCGCTTTTATGGCTCCGGAAGGTAAAACATCTGTGGTGATAGAAATTCCGGTTAGCCGGCAAGATTTTTTGTGGCAGCAAACAGATGAAAAGCTTATTGAATTGGTTCAGCAAAAACTTACCGGTTTTAAATTGATTTCTCCGGAAGAAGTTATTTATGGCAAGGTGCACAAAGTGCCGTTCGCTTACCCTGTTTTGCTACAGGAAAGCGAGCAGCACACACAGGTTTTGCTACATTATTTGGCTTCTTTCAGCAACCTGAAACTAATAGGCCGTACAGCCTCTTTCCGGTATACCCACCTGCACGACCATTTTTTGCAGGCAAAGCAAATTATATCTAATCTTTAAATATGAAAAATCATATTTTAAAAATACTTTCATTTTTCGTTAATTTATCTTCTCACGGCCTGAAAAACGGCATTTGCAGATAATTCTCAGATAATTCTAAAATAATTTTACAAGTCCGGAACTAAGTTACATCCAGTTTTGGTTAGCATATTGAGCCCGAGGTTCAAAAGACTGAAGGCTCATTTTCATAGTGTTGTTTAGTGTAAAGGCTACTCGTTTTGCGGGTAGCCTTTTACTGTTTCTAAAGCTGAAGATTTGAAGATTTACGTATTGAAGATTTACGTATTCTATTTAAACATGGTCTTATAACTTTCTATTAACAACAGTTTAAGTAAATTTTAGATTAGCCACTTCTTCACTTCTTCAATTCTTCTACCTTCAACCTTCAATCCTTATCTTTGCACCATGGGGCGATTACTGGCAATAGATTACGGGTTAAAAAGGGTAGGACTTGCCGTTACCGACCCCAGCCAGATTATTGCCACCCCGCTCGATACCGTGCCGGCTCCCGAGGTTTTACAATACCTGGAAACGTATCTGCAGCGCGAAGTAGTAGATTTGTTTATTGTAGGCATGCCGGTGCACCTGGATAGCAGCCCAACCGATGCCACGCCCCACGTTAAAGGTTTTGTAAAACGGCTGAAGCAAAAGTTTCCGGATAAGGAAGTGGTGCTGGCCGACGAGCGCTTTACATCGCGCATTGCAAAACAAACCATGCTGGCCGGCGGAATGAAAAAAATGGACCGCCGCGACAAAGGCACCGTAGACCGGCTGAGCGCAACTATTTTGCTGCAATCGTATATGGAGAGCCGCGGGTTTAGTTTACTGTAACCTGCAAAGGCCAAAAATTGGTGCACGACAGGGCAAAAATTAGCCCTCGCATCCTGAAAACTTTCCAGCGTCTTCAGACCCGGAAGCGTTTAACAATTAATAAATAAAGAACTAAAAACCGGAATAATAACCGGCAAAGCAAATATGATTTTACCGATTATCGCCTACGGAGACCCCGTGCTCCGGACAGTAGCCAAAGATATTCCGCAGGACTTTCCAGAGCTGGACAAGCTCATTTCCGATATGTTCGAAACCATGTACCGCGCGCACGGCGTTGGCCTGGCCGCGCCGCAAATTGGCAAAGCCATACGCCTGTTTGTGATAGATACCGCGCCTATGGAAGACGAGGAAGAAAACCACGAAGGCGAAGAAAAAGATGCGGCCGGCGGTGTAAAAAAAGCGTTCATCAATCCGGTAATACTGAAAGAAGAAGGAGAAAAATGGGCTTTTGAGGAAGGCTGCCTTAGTATACCCGGCATTCGCGGCGATGTGTACCGCCCGTCAGACCTGGTGATACGCTATTTTGATGAAAACTGGCAGGAACACACCGATAGCTTTAACGGCATGACGGCGCGCGTAATTCAGCACGAATACGACCACATAGAAGGCAAGCTGTTTACCGATTTGGTGAGTCCGCTAAAAAAACGCCTGATAAAAGGCCGCCTGGCCAAAATCAGCAAAGGCGATGTAGATGTAGATTATAAAATGAAATTCCCTGTGAAAAGGTAAATCCGGATTTTACTTT
Organism: Bacteroidota bacterium; assembly: GCA_023424725.1. GTDB lineage: Bacteria > Bacteroidota > Bacteroidia > Cytophagales > Hymenobacteraceae > JAFADQ01. The sequence continues at coordinate 431 of JAFADQ010000357.1, read as the reverse complement.
TATGCAGGCGGTTATTGAGGTTTTGTTTACATTCAGACTTTAATAACCGCTTTTTTCGTTTCAGCTTTTTATGATGCCAATTTTCAGGAATTTGTTTCTGATAGCCCTGTTTTTGGTGGCCACAGCCTCCGGCGCATCGGCCTGGGGCTTTTTCGCGCATCAGCGCATAAACAGGCTGGCAGTTTTTACGCTGCCGCCCGAAATGCTGCCCTTTTTTAAGCGGCATATTGTGTACCTCACCGAAAACTCGGTAAACCCAGATAAGCGCCGCTACGCCGTAAAAGAAGAAGCACCGCGCCATTACATAGACATAGACGTATACGGCGACAGCGCCATTTACAAAATGCCCCGCTACTGGAAAGATGCCGTAGCCAAATACACCGAAGATACTTTGCAGGCTTACGGCATTGTGCCCTGGTACATTAATACCA
>JAFADQ010000321.1 GCA_023424725.1 Bacteroidota bacterium | reverse complement strand
GGGTAGCAATGCGCCAGCAGCACACCGGTTTCGTATGGGTCGGGAGCAGCATTATCGGCCTCGATGCTAAACATGCGGCGGTACGAGGCGGCAATTTTTTCTATCTTCTTCAGCTTGCCTTGCCCCTTTTCTTTGCGGTAGCGGCGCAGGGCCTCGAGGCGCAGGTTCAGGTCTATGCCGGTTTCGCGGGGCAACGGATCGCGCTCTTCCAGCACGGCGGCAATATCGGTGGCGAGAGGCAATTGGTCGGTTTCCTGGGCGGCCAGCAGCATGTGCGCGAGGCGCGGGTGCATGGGCAGGGCATGCATGTTGCGGCCATGCTCGGTAATGCGGCCGTTGTCGAGGGCGCTGAGCTGGTTCAGCGTGTCGGTGGCATAAAGCAGCGCAGCCTTTGGTGGCGGCGTGAGCCAGGTTAGCTGCTGTACATCCAGAATGCCCCAGGCGGCCATGTCGAGCACCAGCGGGGCAAGGTCGGCTTCCAGAATTTCGGGCGTGCGGTGCGGGGCCAGGCGCTCGTGCGAGGCTTTTGTCCAGAGGCGGTAGCAGGTGCCCGGACCTAGGCGGCCTGCCCGCCCGGCGCGCTGGTCGGCGGAGTCTTTAGAGATGCGCACCGTTTCGAGGCGCGACAAGCCCGACTTCGGATCGAAGCGCGATGTTTTGCCAAAGCCCGTATCTACCACCACCGATATGCCCTCTATGGTAAGGCTGGTTTCGGCAATGCTGGTGGCCAGCACCACTTTGCGCTTGCCCTCGCGGTTGGGCATCAGGGCGGCGAACTGCTTGTTGGGCGGCAGCTTGCCAAACAGCGGATGTATGGCCACATCGCGCAGCTTGCCCCGCAGCAGGGCTTCCAGCTTTTTAATGTCGCCTTCGCCGGGCAGAAACACAAGCACATCGCCCTGCTGTTCGCGGAGGGCCTGCTGCACGGTGCGGGCCGTGAGCTCAGGCAGCAACTGTTGGTCTGTATCGCCACAATAAATAACCTCTACAGGGTATTGCCGCCCCAGGCTTTGCGCCACCGGAGCACCGAGCAGGCGCGTAAGCTGCGGCATATCGAGCGTGGCGCTCATTACCATAATGCGCAGGTCGGGGCGCAGCGTTTGCTGGGCTTCGCGGGCCAGGGCCATGGCTACATCGGCGTGGATGCTGCGCTCGTGAAACTCGTCGAAAATAACCAGGGCCACTCCGGTAAGCCGCCTGTCCGAGTGGATCATGCGGGTGAGAATGCCCTCCGTTACCACCTCTATGCGGGTGGCGGCCGAGGTGCGGTTCTCGAAACGAATGCGGTAGCCCACCGTTTGCCCTACCTCCTCGCCCAGCAGCTCGGCCATGCGCTCGGCAATGGTGCGGGCCGCGAGGCGCCTGGGCTCCAGCATCACTATTTTTGACCCTTGCAGCCATGGCTCGTGCAGCAAAGCCAGCGGCAGCAAGGTACTTTTACCAGCTCCCGGAGGCGCATGTACTATTAAGGTATTGCGCTCCCCGAGGTGCTGCTGCACTTCCGGGATGATGTCGGTAACGGGAAGGTCGTGGGTGTAAGGGTTGAAAGGCAATTTCTGGTAGTGAGTAGTGGGTAGTGAGTAGTGGGACAAAATTAGCGATTTAACTTTCCACTCTCCTTAGCTTCCAAGCTAAGGAGGTTCCACTGCATGCTTCCAAGCATGCGCGATAGAAGACAAGTTAAGAAACTTGCAAAATTAAGTTCTTAGCTGGGAAGCTAAGAATAGATTGAGCATTGCCGCTTTAGGAGATTGTTTTACAAACCATAATTAATAATTTTGAGGAAGCGGAATTATGTTGAGAGCATAGCCTATAAAAAGATTAGCTGATATGACAGGCAAAAACATACGTTGGGAACAGCGATTTAGTAATTACCGGAAAGCGCTGGCAAAACTAGCCGAGGTGGCTGAAAAGCGAAAGCTCGAAGATTTATCGGAGCTTGAGCGGGAAGGACTTATACAACGATTTGAATACACGTACGAACTTGCCTGGAAAACACTTCAGGACATACTTCGCTATAAGGGGTATACAGAAATTGCCGGACCAAATCCGGTTCTGGCGCAGGCTTTTCAGGATGGATATATAACGGACGGTGGAACCTGGCGTAAAATGAAGCTGTCGAGGGAAATGACTTCTCACACGTACGACAGCGATACGGCAAAAGAAATCGCGCACAGCATTCTTACACAATATTATGCTGCATTTGCAGAATTAGGCGACCGATTAAGCAAAGAACTAACCGATGGCGGAGACAAGTAAGGTTACAAACAATTTTGGCTTGCAACCCGGCGAAATAGAAGAAATCAAAGCAGTTTTCGCGGCCGCGCCAAAAATTAAAGAAGTAAAGTTATTCGGTTCCAGAGCTTTAGGGACTTTCAAAAACGGCTCCGATATAGACTTTGCCATCATCGGCGATAACATCATTCTTGATGATATTCTTATGCTGAAACTGCACCTTGAGGAACTGGGCATGCTCTATAAATTCGATATTTTAACACTCAACGAAAAAACACCCCCTGAAATAACCGGGCATATTGCAAGAGCTGGAGTTACTTTCTATAGCCGAAAATAAGCTGCCCTTCTATTTAGCTTCCATGCAAAGCAGCCCTACTGCCTGTTTTCCACTCTCCTTAGCTTCCAAGCTAAGGAGGCGCTACTTCATGCTTCCAAGCATGCGCGATCTAAAGCCTGGAGGCTTCCAGATGTAAGTTCTTAGCCTGGAAGCTAAGAACAAAAGCACCTCCTCTACTTAATTCTGGGATCAAAAAAAAACTCCTCTACTGCTTTAATGTTAATCCTGCAGAAATCGGGATGGCGGGTATTGAGGATATAGTTATTTTCTTCGGGGATAATAGCGGAGGGTACTTTTAAAACTGCGGTTTTACCTTTTGTGTACCAATCGTTAGCAAGTGCCTGGCAAGCCGGATAACTACTGATGTCTTTCCAGTTGGCGGGTAAGGCCGTGTCTGGGATGGTTTCTATCTTCAGTTTATCGGGAATTTGGATAACGAGGGTGCGAAAATTTTCAGTCAGGCCCTCTCCGCTCCTATGCACCACGTTTTCGAGGCAGGCAAGCGCCCGGCTGCCGGCTGTGTAAATTACAAACGCCCCTTTATAGTTCCAATGGCCGCGAATGCCCGAAGCCACCAATATGTTGGCGTATTTGGCAAGGCAGATTCTGTATACGTCCATCTGGAGGCAGATTTAGGCCAGGTCGCCGTACGAGATACGATACAGCTCCTCCATTACCAGATCTATGCCGCCGCTTGTTTCGAGAAGAGCCAGCGGAGTTTGGCCGCCCAGGCCGTATGCAGGTTTGCTAAGCCAGGAACGCAGCGCCGTGCTGGTGCCGAACACCTCTTTTCCTTTTTGTTGCAGGGCAAGCAGTTTCAGGGTTTGCTCGCTATGGGCCGGACTCAATTTTTTCTTGCTTTGCCGGTAGCTCTGCAGGGTTTTAGTAGTGGTGTGCAGTAAATCGGCCATTTGGGTAAGGTGCAGTTCTAAGCGCTCGGCTACCTCGAAAGCGACACGGGCAAGCACTCCTTCGCGGGCAGCCATTACCAACGCAAACGAGTCGTGGCTGAGCGCCTGGAATTGACGGTACTCAGACGTGGCTGCCTTTGCCTGCCCTTTGTTTTGCCGGTTGTTATTGCCCGAAGCTTTGCTGTTGGTGGGTGTGGCCATGGCGCAGAAATTACAGTTTAAAGATAGAGAAATTTTTCCGAAATAAATGGAAATATTTCTCTGACTCTACAACGAACTATTGCAGTTAATAGTTTTGGCATCCTGTTAAAAAGCTAATTAGGTGGTTGAAGGCTTATTTTTGACACTTGCAGCCAAGCCTCATGTAGCAAAGCCAGCGGCAGCAAGGTGCTTTTACCGGCTCCCGGAGGCGCCTGTACTATTAAGGTATTGCGCTCCCCGAGGTGCTGCTGCACTTCCGGGATGATGTCGGTAACGGGAAGGTCGTGGGTGTAGGGGTTGAAAGGCAAGAGTGGGGATTTATGTTAAACTTATTAAAATATATAGGACTTTCGCACCTAATCCAAAAAGGGAGAAAATGAGTAAAATTCTTTGGAGGGATAAAAAAGATGAAAACTGCGTTGGAACACTATTGTCAGTATTTGTTGAGCACCCAGATTAACTACACCTGCACCTATTTTGCAGATCATTTTGAAGGACTTAGCCATGACTCTGTTCACCGCTTTCTTAAAAGCAAGAAGCTTACACCCAGCATGTTGTGGCAAAAGGTATCTCCGCTTATCACCCAGTCTTCTTATGCCTACATCATTTTTGATGACACGGTACTCGATAAGCGGCATTCACATTCGATAGAGTTGGTAAGGCGGCAGTATTCGGGCAATGCTCATGGAGTAATAAAAGGTATAGGTGTAGTGAATTGCCTCTACCTCGACCCGGTCAATGAGCAGTTCTGGCTTCTTGATTTCCGCATTTTCGATCCTGGTTCAGACGGTAAATCAAAGCTGGATCATGTGTTGGATATGCTTAAAAGCCTTAAAAGCAGGGGTGTACTCTTTCAAACCGTTCTCATGGACAGCTGGTACGCCACGGCCGATCTGATGAAGTACCTGATACGAGAGGGAAAAACCTTTTATTGCACCATTAAAAGCAACCGAAAGGTGGATGATGCTTCAGAGCACAACACGTATAAGCCTGTGGCAGAGCTGCGATGGAACGCTCATGAGCTTGAGCAGGGCAAGCTGGTAAAGTTGCATAAATTTCCAATGGATCTGAAAGTGAAGCTATTCCGGGTTGAGGTGTCTACCCACCGCACGGACTACATTGTTACAAACGATGCAAAGCAAAACGACTCTCAGGCAGTGAAACAGATTTGCGGGTTGAGATGGAGCGTGGAGCAGCTTCACAGAGAGGAAAAGCAACTGACCGGTATCGAAGAATCGCAATGCCGGCTACAAAGGGCGCAGCGAAACCACATCCTGGCAGCAACATTAGTTTGGACAAGATTAAAACAGCTGGCATATGCCTGCGGCAAGACAGTTTACCAACTCAAAAGAAAGGCTTTTGACGATTATTTAACCCAACAACTGGCTAAACCAGACTTGGCTTTTGCTTAATTTGCGCAAATCTATTTTAATATAATTGCTTCATAAGCCGGGGTGCCTTTATGTATGCTACATTTTTAACCTTAAGCAGCTATACACTTTAAAGCAGGCCTATTTCGTTACGAATGGTTGTTTTTCCATTTGCAAAAGTCACTTCTTATCCCAACTCCCCGGTCTGTGGCTTCACCTAAATTATATACACATCTTTGTAACACATTGATTATCAACACTTTGCTTCTTTATAGATTAATCTATAAATAGTTGATAACCAGATGGTTAATTCCTGCATAGGTAAGACGTGTATATACCATAGGTGAAAGCATAGACCACGTAAACGGTATTCTGTGTGCCACAGACCAAGGGAGCCCTGTGTTTTCTGCCGGAGCTGCAAAGGCCAAAAACCACTCCATCACAGCCTAAAAACCCCTGCAAATCGAAATCCAACCAATCCCTTAATCTGAAAAATCCAAATTCAGACAAACAGGAGCAAACAGGGCGAATGCTGCCTTATAATTAAACTTACCGTATCATTTCGGTTTTGCGTTCGCCGATTTGCTGGCGCCACATGGCGTAGTAAAGTCCTTTTTGGTCGAGGAGTTGCTGGTGTGAGCCGCTCTCTACTATCTGGCCTTTTTCGAGCACGTAAATGGTGTCGGCGTGCATAATGGTAGAAAGGCGGTGGGCAATAAGGATGGTGATTTGCTCGCGCAGGGCCGATATTTCGCGCACGGTGGCGGTTATTTCTTCTTCGGTGAGCGAATCGAGCGCCGAAGTAGCTTCGTCGAAAATGAGCAGCCGCGGGTTGCGTATAAGGGCGCGGGCAATGGAAAGCCGTTGTTTTTCGCCACCCGACATTTTAAGTCCGCCTTCGCCAATCTGGGTGCTCAGGCCGTCGGGCGAGCGCGAAAGCAGGTTGGCGCAGGAAGCTTTTTGCATAGCGGCGAGCATGTCGTCATCCGTCGCGTCGGGCTTAACATACTGCAGGTTTTCGCGGATGGTGCCCGAGAAAAGGTTGGTTTCCTGGGTTACGAAACCGAGCTGCCGGCGGGCCTCGTTCAGCCAGATATGTTTGCCGGAATGGTTGTTGTAAAACACATCGCCGGAAAGGGGCACGTACAGCCCTACGAGCAATTTTACCAGCGTAGATTTTCCCGAACCCGACGGCCCCACAAAAGCAATAGTATCGCCGGTGTTGGCCTGAAAGCTGATGCCGTCGAGGGCGTTTTGGCGGGCATCGCGGTGGCGGAAAACCACCTCCTCGAAGCGGAGCTGCTGCAGCGGGCCTATGTCTATAGCCGATTCGGGGCGTTTCTCGATGGGTTTATTCATCAGCTCGTCGAAGTTAAGAAGCGCGGCTTCGGCTTCGCGGTAGGCCAGAATTATGGTGCCCAGATCTTGCAGCGGTCCGAAAATACTTACCGAAATAAATTGCATCGAAATAAGCTCGCCGGTGGTAAGCACATCGCGGAAAATTAGCCAAAGCAGCGTAAACAAAATAGATTGCTTCAGCAGATTTAGCGCCGTGCCCTGCAGAAACGAGAGCGTGCGCACGCGCTTTACTTTCACCATTTCCAGCTCGAATATCTGCTCGGTGTGTTGCCGCAGCCGCCGCACTTCCTGAAACGTAAGCCCCAGGCTTTTTACCAGCTCTATATTCCGCAGCGATTCTGTAATAACGCCCGACATTTTGTTGGTGGCCCTGTTTATACTGCGCTGCATGGTTTTTATTTTGGCGCTAAGCAAGCTGGTAAGCCCGCCCAAAACCACCATTCCCACCAAAAACACCGGCACGAGCGCCCAATGTTTGGTTACGGCATACCACACCAAAAACCCCACTCCTACCACGCTGCTGAATAATATATTAATGAAAGCTGAGATGAAGCGCTCGGTATCGCGGCGTACGCGCTGAAGTATAGAAAGGGTTTCGCCGGAGTTCTGGTCGGCGTATTC
>JAFADQ010000312.1 GCA_023424725.1 Bacteroidota bacterium | reverse complement strand
GTCTACCACATTGCGTACGCGGGCATATTCTTTGCCAATCGTGAGCTTAACGCGTAGCCAGTCGGGTTTTTTTGTGCGGGCAGGTTCGGGCTTGGTAAGCACCGGGAGCTGGATCAGATCTTCCATACTACAAATTTACGCCGCTAAGCCCGGAACCGCAATTTTATAGCCGTAATTGTGCTGTAATGCAGGCAAATATGGCAGCCGCAGCCCTTGCATTGGCAATCGTTTTAAAAATGGTTGCAAGGGCGAGCCGGGAGGCGTTACTACAATAACAATAATGCCGTTTGCTTGTTCAGAAATGCTGCGGTGCCCAATTTTCAGGCCATTACAGGGTAAAAATTACCTTCTCCAGCCGCCGTAAAGGGTAATATACACCGACCGGTAGGAGCTGCTTTTGCGGGCCTCGGGCATAATGGCCAGCTTATTCAGGAACTGCTCGTACATAAAACCTACTTCTATGCCAGCTGCAACCTCTCTAAACTGCCCGTACTCAAAGGTAAGCCCCGTCCGGATGTTAAATCCCGGATCTATCTTTGAATCAGAAAAATTGGTAGCGAAGCCGGCGTTGCCCAAAATATTGTTCGGGTCGTTGTGTTTGTTAGGGTCGTATTGTTCTATGCGCACGTCGTTGCGCAGGCCGCCAGTATAATCGTAGTAAATTAAATACGGTTTCAGAATGCCAAGCGTAGGTCCAATTGCGCCGATAAGATTAACATGTATGCCCTGGTCGGGCGCCTTCCGGAACAAAACCCGTTCTACGCCTACCATAGGCCTGATCGCGAAGAGGTAATTAGATTTGCCGAGCACGAAAATACTCTGCGTTTCTTCGTTTATATACCGCCACTCCTTGGGGTGTTTTACCTCTACCATCTCCAGTTGCAGAAAGTACGATGTTTTATCGTCGTAAACAGTAGAATATTTGGCCATTACGCCGCCCAAAAGGCCGGAGTTAGAGTTGGTGGTGAGGCCAAAAACAAGTTCGCCCACAAAATCGGCCTCGCCGGTTTGCGCCTGCACGGGCTGCAAGCCTGCAAAGGCCAGAAAAAGAGCTATAAGCGCCCGAAAATAAAAGTTAGAAAGCCTGTTGGGCATAGTTGCGATAAAAGTAAATAACTTTACGGCTTCTTCAAAATTCTGTTTTTTATGCCTACTATTTCAGCCGTTTATTCCGGCGATCTTCGCACCGAAGCCACCCACATCGCCTCGGGCAATACCATTATTACCGATGCGCCTTTAGACAACCAGGGCCGCGGCGAAGCCTTTTCGCCAACCGACCTCGTGTGCTCCGCCCTTGGCAGTTGCATGGCCACCATAATGGGTATCGTGGCCCGTCGCCACAACCTGGCAATAGAAGGCACCCGCATGGACATTACCAAAGTTATGACCGCCGGCCCAAGGCGAATTATCGAGATCGTAATCGATTTCCGTTTCCCGGCCAATAGCTTTAACGAAAAAGAGCGCGCTTTATTAGAAAATGCCGCCCGCACCTGCCCCGTTGCCTTAAGCCTAAACCCCGAAATAAGCCAGAAAGTTACCTTTCACTACTAACCGGCAACTAAAAAACATACCTGCGAAGGCCAAAAAACCGCCCGCTACAAACTAAAAGCTGGCGGTTTTACCTTGCCCGAAATCATCTTGTATCGAATTTAGAGATGTAACGTTGGCTAAAATTTTGATTAACCTTTGCTGAAAGTAATAAGCAAAACGCCGGTCTGGAGTCTGGCGTTTTGCAAGGCAATAATGTACGGCTGCGGCAGGCAAAAAACAGGGCGCGGGAGCATAAAAAATCGGGATTAAGTTTAAATCAGGCAGCAATTTTCTTCAATCCTCAATCCTCAATCCTTCAAACATTAAAAATTTGGGCGTTGCCTAAAGGCCCGCGCTATCCGTTTCAATCTTTTGGGCGGTTGTTCTGTAGCGCCGCTCAACAACGCGGCGTATTTAGGCTGCAGTACCCAAAAAACCGGCCATCACAGCCCAAAAGTATTTCCACTGCTATCGCTAACGCGCGCCTCGTTTGGCAAAATCAACCTAACATTGCAGCGATGTAAAGCAAAAAAGCGCCCCGAAAAAGGCGCTTTTTTGCTTTAAAGTCAAACTTTGGTTACGCTACTTTCGCTTCTACCGATTTTGCGCTTATTGCCAAATGCGAGGCATTGTACACACATGCTCCATCGCGTATCAGCAATACCTGCGGCGACTCGTGCTGCACCTCAAAAACCTGCGCTATTTTGTTAGATATGGGCCGGTACGACAGCAGATCGAGGTAATACGGTTTCACAGAATTTAGCTGCTCTCCCCATTGCCGTTCCAGCCGGTCTTTGGCGGTGCCGCTAATGGGGCAGGTGGTGCTGTGTTTAAAAATCAAAACAGGCTTCTCTTTCGATTCTGCTATAATTTCGTCTAGTTGAGTTTCCTGATCCAGTTTATTCCAAGTAATCATGTTTGCGTTTTTGGGTTGCAGCGGTTTGCTATTTTTTGCGCTTCTTAAACAAGCCTTTATCAAATAACGAGGCTTTATCTTTTCTCTTCTTAATTTTTGCAGCTTTGCGGCCCGCTTTACCGGGTTTATATTGGTAGGTGGCGGTGTTTAAGTGCGTTTCTTTGTAATCAGATTTATACTCTTTTGCTTCGCGAAGGTTTTTCCGGTTTTGCCTTTCCAGCTCGGCTTTTTCGTCGGCACTGTAATCGGTTTGCGCAACGGCAGGCTGCAGGCCCCAAAAAAGGGCCGGTAACAGCATAAATGCTATTTTTTGCCATATTGTTACAAACCGTTTCATTTCATGTTATGTTGCCGTTAATCGTTAAAGCCGGGGGTAGAGCTTGCTGGCTGCTGCACATTTTTGCGGTATTTCCTTTTTTTCTTTTTATCCGAAAGTCCTTTTAGTTTGGTGTATTTTTGGGGACCTCCGGTTCCGCTGCCACTTGGTTCTTTTATATCGGTATATTTAACGCTCGGGTAGGCGCTGCCTCGTCCGCTGGGTTCTTTAATGTCGGTATATTTATGCGAGGGGTAAGCGCTGCCGCGCCCGCCGGGTTCTTTAATTTTGGTGTACTTTTTCCGTTCGCGGGCTTGTTTAGAGAGCAGGTTTTTAAACTTCTTTTTCTTAACCAGCCCGTTTTTATCGCGCTTAAAACCACCGCCGCCAAACGTCATGGTGGCAGCATTGTCGTTTGGGTTGTTGGTTCCGTCATCATCATCCGAAACCGCCGCTGGCCTAAAAGCAGTATCTTTTTTCTGCTTTGGCATTTTAGGGCACGGTATTTTTCGGCTGCAACCCCAGCTACCTGTACTTAAAATAATAATCAGCAGCAGGTAAAACCCTCCGGAAAACACCCGGTTAACAGGCCTTTTATTGCCTATCGTCAGGTTCCGAAAAAGGTTTCTGTGTTGAATCATATTTAAAGTTAAAATAATAAAACCGAAAATCCAATCATCCGGACAAGATCTTAATACTCCATCATCTCTTTTAGTTTCATTGTTAGCCTTTTCTTTGGCATAAATTCCTGCTCCAGCGGCGGCGAGAAAGGAATAGCGGTATCTAATCCTGCTACTCGCGCTACCGGTCCGTCTAAGCTCTCAAAGCAATTCTCTGCTATCCAGGCGGCAATTTCTCCTCCAAAACCGCCCGTCATGGTGTCTTCGTGCAAGATCAGCACGCGGCCTGTTTTTTTAACGGTTTCGCGTACCGCTTCTTTATCCCAGGGCAACAAGGTGCGCAGGTCCAGAATGTCGGCATCTATTCCAAGTTCTTTCACGGCATCTAAAGCCCAGTGTATACCCATGCCGTAAGTAATAATGCTGATGTCGTTTCCTTCGGCGGCAAGTCTGGCTTTGCCAATTTCTACGGTATAATAATCGTCGGGAATTAATTCGGTAAGCGAGCGGTAAAGGCCTTTGTGCTCGAAATACATTACCGGGTTCGGGTCTTCCAGGGCGGCGCAGAGTAAACCTTTGGCATCGTATACATTGCTTGGGTATACTACTTTAAGGCCGGGCGTATGCGTAAACCAGGCTTCGTTGCTTTGCGAGTGGAACGGGCCGGCCGCCATACCGCCGCCGGTTGGCATGCGCACTACCACGTCGGCATTCTGGCCCCAGCGGTAGTGGGTTTTGGCAAGGTTGTTTACGATCTGGTTAAAGCCCTCGGTAACGAAATCGGCGAACTGCATCTCTACCATGCTTTTCTTTTTCTTGATGCTCATGCCAAGGCCAACGCCCACAATCGCCGATTCGCAAAGCGGCGTATTGCGCACGCGCTCCTTACCGAATTTCTCTACAAAACCATCGGTAATTTTAAACACACCGCCGTATTCGGCAATGTCCTGGCCCATAAGCACCAGCTCCGGAAAGCGCTCCATGCTCTGGCGCAAACCATCCGAAATGGCATCTACAAAACGCTTCTCGGTTTTAGATTCCGATGCCGGCTTAATCAATGCCTGCTGGTAAGGCGCGTACATATCGCGCAGCTCCTCTTCCATATCGGGCGTTGGCATTGGCGTGCCGAAGGCGATCTCGAGGCCGCGCTCTATCTGCTCTTTAAACTCGGCGCGTATTTCGTCGCGCATGCGCACGGTAAGAATCGTTTCCTGAATCAGCCAGCGCTCGTAGTTCTCTACCGGGTCTTTCTTGGCCCATTTCTCGAAGAGCTCCTGCGGAACGTATTTGGTGCCTGAAGCTTCTTCGTGGCCGCGCATCCGGAAGGTCATCGCCTCAATCAATAACGGGCGCGGGTTCTGCCGAATGCTTTTGGCGGCCTGCTTTACGGTGTCGTACACTTCCAGCACGTTGTTGCCGTCTACCTGCAGGGCATCCATGCCATAGGCGGGGCCTTTATCTATAAAATAATTAAACTTAAACTGCTCGTTGCTTGGCGTAGAAAGTCCGTAACCGTTGTTTTCTACCATAAAAATTACCGGCAAATTCCACACGGCCGCCACGTTTAGCGCCTCATGAAAATCGCCCTCGCTTGCGCCGCCATCGCCGGTGTACACCAGCGTAACCTTCTCTTTATTATCCAGCAAATCTGCCAGTGCAATACCTCCGGCCACCGATAGCTGCGGACCCAAATGCGAAATCATGCCTACAATATGGTGCTCGTTGGTGCCGAAGTGGAAAGAGCGGTCGCGGCCTTTGGTGAAGCCGGTTTTTTTGCCCTGAAACTGCGCGAACAGCGTATCTAAAGGTGTTTTGCGGCAGGTAAACACACCTAAATTCCGGTGCATCGGCAAAATATATTCGTCTTCATCCAGCGCCAAAGTAGAGCCCACCGAAATTGCTTCCTGGCCCATGCCCGAAAACCATTTCGAGATCTTGCCCTGGCGAAGCAAAATCAGCATTTTCTCTTCTATCATTCTCGGGAGCAGCAGGCCGCGATACAGCTCAATCAGCTCGTCGTCTGAATAATCTTTGCGATTAAAATTCATGGTGTAGGTAGGGGCGATGCCCGGCGTAGCAGTAGCCATAATTTATAGTAGTTTTGGCGCTGCAAAGGTAACAGGTATAAAGTAGAAGGTATAATTATTCTTGAATAGATTTTTATGCTGCGGTGGGCAGTTTTTTGGCCGATGCAGGGTTATTCTGGCGAAGTCTTATATTGTATTGGAAAGTGTAATTCTTTCTGCAGAAGGCTAATGAATTTTTTAACTGAATCGATATTATCCTCACTTGTTAGGTTATCTGAGTTCCAGGTTTCGCCATTAGAGAACCGGATAATAAAATGCGGATGAGCCATAAGGTCGCCTTTTTGAGTTAGGCTATGCGAATAAACTGTGAAACCTTTAATTTCATCTACACTTTTCTCAATCGGATTTAAAGAGAAGAAATTATTAATTGTTAAGGTCCGGCCTTGTGGGTTAAAAGCGACAGAATAATTTAAACAGAGGTAAAAAAATACACTTCCTGATGTTAAAAAAGTAACCGTGATGAACTTCCATATCTTGTCACCATTCAAATTATGTTTCGTGCCCAGGTAATTGTTAAACAGGTCATACTCGTCACGAAGTAAGTTTTTGTAGATTGGGGTAAGGCAATAGGGTAATAAACCAAAGCCAAAAAATAATCCTACGAAGCTGAAAATATACGGAGATGGCAAAATAATTACCTGCTGTATATCTGAGTAAATATCTTTATAGGCTAATTCTCCGATGATATAAAACAGGTAAGAAATACTCATTATTATTACAGCCATAAACAACAGCGAGAAAGCTTCATACCTGTTATATTTTTTGATTTCTTCTTTTGTTAAAGCCCGGAAATTTTGAGTTTTTTCTTTCGTTTTATTTGGGGCTAATAGTTGAAGAACCAGAAATATCATGGGCAATATTAAGGCAATCAAAAACTGTCTTGGCAAGTCTTCAAGCATCTGAATTTTTACTTTAAATAATTACGCTTAAAAATACGTCCTTCTCACAAATGACCGGCAACACCTGGAAGAAAATCCTCTACACTATCTACAGCCCGTTTTACGATCCGTTTGTAAAGCTGCTCTCGCCAAAAAGAAAGAAATCGATCGATATGCTGGATATTCAAGCGAACGATAAAGTGCTGATAATCGGTGCCGGGACAGGGCTGGACGTGCCATTTTTGCCTTCATCAGCGCACTACACTGCCGTAGATCTTACACCTGCCATGCTCGATCATTTTCGCAGAAAAGCAGCAAAGCGCAATTTAAACGCCGATTGTTTGGTGATGGATGCCCATAATCTGGCCTTCGCAGCCTCCAGCTTCGATAAAGTAATTCTCCATTTCATCGTGGCCGTTATTCCCGATCCGTACCAGTTGTTGCGCGAAGTAGAAAGAGTGCTGAAACCGGGCGGCACGGCAGTTATTTACGATAAATTTCTGGCCGATAAGCAAAAAGCGCCCTGGTGGCGAAAGACTCTGAATCTGGTAACGGAGCCGCTTGCCACCAGCATTACCCGCCGCCTTGGCGATTTACTTTCGGTAACCAACCTGAAAAAGATACACGACGAACCTGCCAATCTGGGCGGCGCTTTTAGGATTGCCCTGGTGAGGAAAGTCTGAATTTGGATTGTATGGATTTGTGGGATTTAATTGGATTTTCTGGAAATGTTGGAAGGTGCTTTCATCAATTTGCAGCGCAGAAGTTTAAAAATTAAATTGTCATTGCGAGCGGTAGCGCGGCAATCTAGTAACGAAGCGGAAAAATATATTTTGAACAAACCTGCAACGGCCAAAAAAGCCCACGTAACAACCAAAGCACAGGAACAACCAGACTGCCGCGCTATCGCTCGCAGTGACAGGTTTGGGCAGGTGTTGCGTCAGAATTGAAAATCCAATCCCGAAAATTCATCAAATCCTGTAAATCCCAATTCAGACAAACTTCTTCTGCATTTCATAACCTTCCTTACTAACTTGCGGTTTCTTTAGCTGCACATTTGCACAACTACAAATCTGCACATCTACCTATGATAAACTTTACCGAACATACTCTCGATAACGGACTGCGCGTAATAGTGCACGAAGATTTTACCTCACCCATGGCGGTGCTGAACGTGCTGTACGATGTGGGCTCGCGCGACGAAGACGAAGAAAAAACCGGTTTCGCGCATTTGTTCGAGCACCTCATGTTCAGCGGCTCCGTGAACATACCAAGCTACGACGAGCCGTTGCAGAAAGTAGGCGGCGAGAACAATGCTTTCACCAGCCCCGACATCACCAATTATTACCTCTCGCTGCCCGCCGACAACATAGAAACTGGTTTCTGGCTGGAGTCTGATAGAATGCTGGACCTGGCATTTAGCGAGCACGGCCTCGAGGTGCAGCGCAAAGTGGTGATAGAAGAATTTAAGCAGCGCTACCTAAACCAGCCCTACGGCGATGTGTGGCTGAAGCTGAAGCCGGAAGTGTACAAAAACCACCCGTACAAATGGCTCACCATCGGCAAAGACATAAAGCACATAGAAGATGCCCGCATGCAGGACGTCCGCGATTTCTTCGGCACACATTATAAACCAAACAACGCCATTTTAGTGGTAGCCGGAAATGTAACTGCCGCCAAAGCTATAGAACTTGCCGAAAAATGGTTCGGGCCTATTCCGGCTGGTGCTTTAAAAGAGCGCAATCTTCCGCAGGAACAACGCCAAACCGAGCCCAGATTTGTAGAAGTAGAGGCTAATGTGCCGCTCGATGCTATTTACAAAACGTACCACATGTGCGCCCGCCGCGACCCCAATTACCATACCGTAGATTTGCTGAGCGATGTGCTGGGCCGCGATAAATCGTCGCGTTTGTACGACAAGCTGGTGAAGGGCAAAAAAATGTTCAACTCCATCAGCGCCTCGCTTACCGGTTCTCTCGATCCGGGTTTATTGGTGATTCAGGGAAAACTAAACGAAGGCGTAAACCTGGAAGAGGCAAATTTGGCTATAGAACAGGTAATTGATGATTTGCTCGAAAACCCGATAGACGACAAAGAGCTGCAGAAAGTGAAAAATCTGGCCGAAAGCAGCACCGTTTTCGAGGAAATAGATGTACTTAACCGCGCCATGAATCTGGCCTGGCACAAACTGCTGGGCGATGCCGCCGGCGTAAACCTGGAAGCAGCAAAAATACAGGCCGTAACCGCCGATGGAATTTTGCACCAGGCGCGGGAAGTGTTGCGGAAAGGAAATTGTACGACGATGTTTTACCGCGCAAGGCGCGAAAAGTAAGATTGAAGAATTGAAGATTGAAGGTTGAAGAAATTCGTTCAACCTTTATTCATCGTCTTCTTCAATTCTTCAATCCTCAACCTTCAATCTTCAATTATGAAAATCCGTACCGGTTTTGGCTTCGACGTACATCAACTTAAAGAAAACCTGCCGTTCTGGCTCGGCGGCATAGAAATTCCGCATACGCACGGCGCGCTGGGCCATTCTGATGCCGATGTGCTGGTGCATGTAATTTGCGATGCTCTGCTGGGCGCGGCCAACATGCGCGATATTGGTTTCCACTTTGCCGATACCGATCCGCAGTTTAAAGGCATCGACAGCAAAATTTTGCTGCGCGATGTGATGAAGCTGATTCGCGGCGCGGGTTACGAGATCAGCAATATAGATTCTACTATTTGCCTGCAGCGGCCCAAAATAAACCCGCACATTCCGGCCATGAAAACCTGTCTGGCAGAGGTAATGCAGATTCCGGAAGACGACATTTCTATTAAAGCCACCACCACCGAAAAGCTGGGTTACGTAGGCCGCGAAGAAGGCGTGTCGGCGTATGCAACCGTGCTAATTTTTAAGGCGTAGCGCAACCCTTCTGTCTTTTGGGCTATATTTGTACTACAGCCACTTTTTGGCTTGTTAACTAATTGCAACAAGCTGTGTTCCTGCTGGCTTTATCAAATTTATTTATCATAGAATGAAAAAATATTTTGTATTATTTCTGGCGCTGGGAGCTTCTACGGTTGCTTTTTCGCAGCAGCCGGCCAAACAAAAAGTTAAGCCCACAAGCCGCCCCGTAAAAGCAATAAATGCAAATGATAAGCCAGTTATAAAGGAATTAAAGGAGGCTGTTCTTTATACATATACGCCAACGGAGCATATTAAATCTGCAGCGCCCAATTTTGCGGCCACCATCACCCAACAAGACCTCGAAAAGCACTTACGTATTATCGCCTCTGATGAATACGAAGGACGCGAAACCGGCAAAAAAGGTCAGAAAATGGCGGCCGAATATATTGCCAATCATTTTAAAACGAGCGGTTTAGTGCCTCCTCCCGGTCTTAAATCCGATTCTAACCCATATTACCAGGAGTTTGAGCTGGAGCGCCGCAGCTGGGGCGATGTGTACATAATTGCCGATGGAAAAAAAGCAACCTTTCTGAAAGATTTTTACTCGCTTGGCGCCGATACCGAGAAAGAAGAAACCCTGCCCGTGGTTTT
>JAFADQ010000302.1 GCA_023424725.1 Bacteroidota bacterium | reverse complement strand
CATACCACCAAATGCTGGCCGGGCAGGTAGAGCGCCACATGCGCCGCAGCGTGCAAATGGTGGGTAACTTCTGGTACACCTGCTGGGTAGATGCCGGGCAGCCCGATCTTACAAGTTTGGTAGACGGAATTTCTGAAGCAGAGTTAAAACGGCTAAAAGAAGAAGAATTACAATACCAGAAAGGCACGCACAAATCGCGCGAAGACGAAGCCATGTTGTATCTTGATGAACTTAATTTTGGCCATTCCTGCTTTGGGCACCACCACGCCGAAGCAAAGCTGGAAGAATAAATTTTTCTGAAGCGAAGTTCGGCGGAGCCAATCAGAATTTAGAGTTTGCAGAAATGTGTGAACGAGCCGGAGTTTTATTCAACACCCGGCGCCCTCGCCCGCATCTTGCGAGTGTGAGCTTCGGCAGGCCTCTGGCCTTTTTAAATAAAAGCGGCAAGATGCCACACAATGCTCACACCCGCAAGATGCGGGCGAGGTTGGGCCTCCTTATATTCCGAAAATTCTAAAATTCCGAAAATTCTGATTCAGAAAAGAAAAATTGCCGTAATTTCATCTTCTGAAAGAAACAGAGTACCTTACACAACAAGAATTTATAAAACGAAGAGTAAGCAATTGCAGCGAATTTAAAAGCCGCCATCATCTTACTACTTTATACCAACTATCACTACCAATTACAGATGGGAAGAGCATTTGAGTTTAGAAAGGCGCGCAAGTTTAAGCGTTGGGACAAAATGTCTAAAACCTTTACCCGCATAGGAAAAGACATTGCCATGGCCGTAAAAGCCGGCGGCCCCGACCCGCACAGCAACACCCGCCTGCGCGTAGCCATACAGAATGCCAAAGGCGCCAACATGCCCAAGGCAAACGTAGAAGCGGCCATTAAAAAAGCCTCTAACAAAGACGAAAAAGACTTTACAGAAGTAGTATACGAAGGCTACGGCCCTCACGGAATCGCTTTTTTAATAGAAACCGCAACCGACAACCCAACCCGTACCGTTGCCGCCGTTCGGATGCACTTAACCCGTTCCGGCGGCTCTTTGGGTACCTCAGGTTCGGTAGAATTTATGTTCGACCGAAAGGGAGTTTTCCGTTTCCCAAGCGAAGGAATTAACCTGGAAGAGCTGGAACTGGAGCTGATAGATGCCGGAGCCGAAGATATAGTGGAAGAAGAGGGCGAAATTCATATTTACACAGAATTCTCTGATTTTGGCGCTATGCAGAAAGCGTTGGAAGATTTGGGAATTAACGTTACCAGCTCTGAGTTGCAGCGCTTTCCTAACATTACCAAAGAAGTAACAGCAGAGCAGGAAGAAGACCTGCTAAAGCTGATAGACAAACTGGAAGAAGACGACGATGTGCAGGCCGTTTACCATACGCTGCAATTCACTCACCAGGACGAAGAATAAATCCTGAAAAATCCATTACCAAAAGCCCGGTTGTTGTATAAGCTGCTGGGCTTTTGTGTAATTTGATTTTTATTGCGGCTGTTCGCGCATAAATCATCCGGAACAAAACATAAAAAAATAAGTTTAACAAAGAGCAGCGGTTAATCAGTTGCTCTGTTTTTGTCTCAATACCCAATACCCATTACCAAAATGGCAAACTTACTTTCTATGGCCGGCGCTTTATTTGGTGTAGGCAAAACCCTGGAGCGGCCAAAAAATGCCCCGTTAGCGCCTATAGATTTTTACCAATTGCGGGTGTACGATGTGCAGGGCAACGCCATAGATATGGAAGATTACCGGGGCAGGCAATTGCTCATTACCAACGTTGCCAGCAAATGCGGTTTCACGCCGCAATACGAAGGGTTGCAAAAGCTGCACGAACAGCACAGCAATAAAGTGCAGCTGCTCGGTTTTCCGGCCAATAACTTTAAGCAGCAAGAGCCCGGCACAAACAAAGAAATTGCCGAATTCTGCCAGCTAAACTACGGCGTAACGTTTCCGGTAATGGAAAAAATTTCGGTAAAAGGGCCCGACCAGCATCCGCTTTACCGCTGGCTTTCGCGCAAAGATTTTAACGGCTGGAACGACCAGGAACCGGAGTGGAATTTCTGCAAATACCTCATAAACGGAGAGGGCCAGCTCACGCATTATTTTAACATGGGCGTGAAGCCTTTGAGCAAAGAAATTCTGCAGGCCATAGGAGCGGAGAAGTAGAATAATAAGCTGGATTTTAAATCAGGTAAAACCCGGCAAAACGCTTCCAGGAGCTGCGCACGCTGGAAGGTTTCTGAAGAAACACCTGCTGAATGGTTACTATAAAACCTTCCAGCGTGCCCGGACCTGGAAGCGTTTTGCTGAACTAAATTCAACAACCAACAATCTACCTCAAACATATAAATTTCCTGTTCTTCCGTATAACCCCGAAACCACCTGCAACGCCCCATAAATTGGCCTTTGCAGCGCTGCTGTAAGTTATATGCTGGTAAAAGAAGACTGGACCCTGACCCAAATCCTGCGCCGCACCTGGCGCCTCGATCTGTACATTATTATTGTTTGCACGCTCGCCTGCGTTATTAACGACCGCTACATAGATCGCCACTTTTACATTCCGCCGCTCGTGCCTACGGTACTCGGTACGGCCGTGGCATTTTTTATCGGGTTTACTAACAACCAGGCCTACGACCGCTGGTGGGAAGCCCGCATTATCTGGGGCGCCATCGTGAATGATTCTCGTTCATGGTCGCGCAGCTTGCTTTCGTATGTTGCCACCAAAGACGAACTTATTACGTCCATTGTAGAGCGCATGATATACAGGCAAATCGGGTTTGTGTACGCCCTTAACGCCTCGCTCCGCAAAACCAACAACCGCGACTATAAACGCTTCGTTTTTAAAGACGACGTGCGCGCCACCGAAGGCCTGGCCAACCTGCCCAATGCCTTGCTCATGCTGCAAAGCAAAGACCTGGCGCTGCTGCAAAATAAAAACCTAATCGACGGTTTTCGTTTCCTTGAGTTGGACCAGCTCATCGTAAAAAACTGCGACAGCATGGGCAAATGTGAGCGCATCAAAAACACTGTTTTCCCAACCAGTTACGTGTATTTCACGCAACTCTCCATCTACTTTTTCATCATTCTCAACACGGTTGTGCTGCACGACCTTATCGGTTACTGGGCCATCCTTTTTGGCTGGGTTATCGGCTTCGTTTTTTTCGCCTCCTACAACAACGGCCTTGGCCTTATGAAACCCTTCGAGAACCAGGCCACCGACACTCCCATGGACAGCATTTGCCGCACCATCGAGATCAACCTTCTCCAGGACATGGGCAAAAACAACATTCCCGAACCCGTAAAACCTATTGATAATGAGTATATGATGTAAGGTTGATTGTTGAAGTCGGGATTTAACATTAAAATGTTGAATGGATGCCGGGTAGCGCCAACTTTGAAACGCTTCCAGGTCCAAAGACGCTGGAAGGTTTTTAGCCGGCATTATCACGCCTTTTTAATAATGTTGCAGGTTTAGTTAGCGGTTTCCCGAAATCCTTCCAGCGTGCGCAGGTCCTGGAAGCGTTTTCGCGCTCAATACCAAAAATCCTGCATTTATTTTTGTAACTTAGCTGCACTTTCCCGGTTATGTATTGTAGCTCCGGCAAAAAAACCAAATCGTATGCAATTTCTATTACTTCTTCCGCTATTCTTTCTTAATCTTTTTTCTGCTCCCGCACCCGCAAAAATGGCCGCCACAGCCCCTGCGCATTCGGTTTCGTTTTACGATTTCACGCTTAATTCTATAGATGGCCAGCCCATTAACTTTATGCGTTACAAAGGCAAAAAAGTAATGCTGGTGAACGTGGCCAGCAAGTGTGGCTACACAAAACAATATGCCGAACTGCAGGAACTACACAAAAAACACGGAGATAAACTGGTTATTCTCGGTTTTCCGGCCAATAATTTTGGCGGGCAAGAGCCGGGCAGCAACGAAGAAATAGCCGAGTTTTGCCAGAAAAACTTCGGTGTCGATTTTCAGATGATGGAAAAAATATCTGTTACAGGAAAAGATGCGCACCCGTTGTATCAGTGGCTTTCTGACCCGCACCTGAACGGGTGGAACAACGAAAAACCCGGCTGGAATTTTTGCAAATACCTGGTAGACGAAAAAGGAAAGCTGGTGAAGTACTGGCCATCTAAAGTAAAACCAATGAGCGAAGAAGTTCTGGCTGCCATAAAGTAAAATTATTTATAGTCCGGAACGCAAATTCCAAAATTATCAGGTGGCGCATCACGTAACACCGGGCTGCGGACCGGTTATTATTGCAAAGCAATACAATAATTTTAGAAAAGCTTTTCGGCAATTTATCCTAAATAAAAATAACGGTCTTTCAGAAATGCGGGCAGCAACTGAAGACCGTTTTTTCGTGCCCTTTTTCTACCTTTGATCCCTAATTTCTAATTAAATTGAAGCACTGGATCTCGGCCTTTCGTTTGCGCACCCTGCCACTAGCGTTATCGAGTATATTAATGGGAGGGCTGATGGCGTATGCGCACGGGGTGGCAAACTACCTCGTTATCGCGCTTTGCGCGCTTACCACTCTGTTGCTGCAAATACTCTCTAACCTGGCCAACGATTACGGCGATAGCATTCATGGTGCTGATAGCGCTAACCGGCAAGGTCCGCAACGGGCAGTACAATCGGGCGCAATATCGTCTGGCAGCATGCGCATGGCCATGTATGTTACCGCGTTTTTAGCTTTCGTATCGGGCATCTGGCTTTTGTGGGAGGCTTTTGGCACCACGGCCCTGTACTATTTTTTAGGTTTTGTGGTGCTGGGTTTGCTGGCCATTTGGGCATCGGTATCGTACACGGCGGGTAAAAACCCGTATGGCTATGCCGGCCTTGGCGATGTGTTTGTGCTGCTTTTTTTTGGCTTGGTGGGCGTGTTGGGTACTTATTTTCTGCAGGCTAAAGAAGTATCGCCGTATTTGTGGCTCCCGGCTTTATCGTGTGGTTTCCTGGCAAACGGCGTATTAAATGTAAATAATATCCGCGATATAGAATCTGACAAAATTGCCGGCAAAAAATCGATACCCGTTAGAATTGGGTTGCAACAGGCAAAACTTTACCATTGGAGTTTGCTTTCGCTGGCAGTTATTTGTGCTCTGGCGTACGTGTTTTTGAGCCCTGCAGGTAATGCTAAATTTTTGTTTTTAGCAGTTGTGCCCGCCCTTATAAGGCATGGAGTTGCCGTGCAAACTGGAAAAACCCCTCAGCAGATAGATCCTTTATTAAAACAGCTTGCCTTAATTACACTTGGTTTTGTACTGGTATTTGGTGTGGGGCAAATTATTGCGGTTAGATAGGTTTTTGCCTGCGCTTAAACTTAAAAACAAAAAAGCCCCGCAAATAACTTCGCGGGACTTCTTCTTGTGTGCCGTGCACGGCTAACAGGCCGCAATGTTACGCGGCAGATCCGGGCGCTTCGGTTTTTGGGGTGTTATTGCTTTTGCCGCGGTTTTGCCCACCTCTGCTTCGGCTTCTATTACCGCCAGAACGGGCAGTTTTACCCTGGCTACCAGCGTTATTGTCTGTTTGGTTCGGGTTGGCATTATTTCCGGCACCCGCAGCCCTGGATTTATTACGATTTCCGCGCTGGTTGCTTCCAGGCCGCTTGCCGCCGCCTCTTCTATCGCCGCCTTGCTTTTTAGTGCCGGGTACATATTCCGGTCCGGGGCCAAAACCTTCGGGTAAGGGCAGCTTTGGAACTTCTTTCTCCAGCAATCGCTCTATTTTGCCGAGGCGGTACATTTGCTCTTCGTTAATAAAGGTAATGGCTACGCCGTTGGTATCGGCGCGTGCGGTGCGGCCAATGCGGTGAATATAATCTTCGCCTTCGCCGGGCACATCGTAATTCATGATGTGGCTCACATTCTCTATATCAATTCCGCGGCTAAGAATATCGGTAGCGATCAGAATTTTAAAGGTCTTGTTTTTAAAGCCGCGCAGAATGTTTTCGCGTTCGCCCTGCTCTTTATCTGAGTGTATTCCGCGGGCATCTATTCCTGCTTTTTGCATCATCCGCTCTATCTGGTCTACAGCGCTCTTTTTAGAAGCGAACATGATCATGCTCTGAATATCTTCGGTTTTAAGAATATGCTGCAGTAAGGCGGGTTTCTGCGCATCGTGCACCAGGTAAGCGCGCTGGTCTATTTTCTCGGCAGGCTTACTAACGGCAAGGCTTATTTGCTCGGGGTTGTTCAGTATTTTCTGGGCCATATCTCTTATTTTAGAGGGCATGGTGGCCGAGAACATAAGGGTTTGTCTGTTTTTTGGCAGCTGGCGCACAATCTTGATAATGTCGTCGTAAAAACCCATATCAAGCATTTTATCGGCTTCGTCCAGCACTAAAAATTCCAGGTTATCGAAGTTTAGGTAGCCCAGGTTTAAGTGCTGCATAAGGCGGCCCGGCGTAGCAATTACAATATCTACACCAGCCGAAACGGCGCGTTTTTGCTGTTCCCAAACCTGGCCCTGGCTGCCGCCATATACCGGTACAGAACGCACATTGCTATAATAACCAAGGCCTTCTACTTGTTGGTCTATTTGCAACGCGAGCTCGCGGGTAGGCACCAAAACCAGGCATTTAATTACATGATCGTTGGTGCGCGAAATTTGCTCCATCAGCGGAATTAGGTATGCGCCGGTTTTGCCGGTTCCGGTTTGGGCGCAGGCAATCAGGTCTTTGCCTTCCAAAATCATCGGAATTGCCTGCTCTTGCACAGGAGTAGGGGTTTTAAAACCCATGGCCTCTATTCCATCCAGCAGGTCGTAGGAGAGGGGGAAAGATTCAAATGTCAAAATTCTTCTAAACTATAATAAATATTAATCGGTTACAATTTACTCAAAATTAAACCAAAAACAGAAACAGATGCTATTCCGGGGCAAAATTTTAATCGGAAATTAGTTTGAGTTTATAAGTTTTTACTTTTTCTAGTGCTTGATAATGAGATATTTCGGAAAAATTTTATACTGTTTGCCCCGGTTTTCGTAGAATAACTAAAGTACTGAGGTGGCTTTATAATAAATATGTTTTGAGGGGGATTTTGTGATGCAGATTTTTAAATATTTATTCAGAAATTTTTTTAACGATCCTCGGATAACCGACGAGCGACTAAGAAACTATACCGCCGACCACATTAGCCGGCTTGAAAAACATAATACTTCTGGTGCTTTTTCGCTTGTAATTGCCGATACCCAGGCTGCATATAACGCGTATTTTAATGCGTCTTTAGATAGCATTGCCTCACAGGTTGCTGCCGATAACCTGGAAGAACTTATCTGGCAGTTTAAAGTAAACGTTACCGAAAAAGAAACGCTGATCCGCAATTTGTTCAGAAAAGGATCGGCGGCGTACAACAATTTTTACCCCCGCGGGCTGGCCGAATATACCAAAGCGCCGAAAGATAGAATCGGGCAGTTGATGACACGGTTTGCTACGGTAGCTGCCGCGCACAAAAAAGACCTTGGCGAACCTGTAGCGGGCATTTTTACGGGCATCAGCGCCCAGTTTCAGCAGGCAAGCAAAAATAAACCAGCTACCGATGTAGCCACCAAACAGGCGCTAACTTACCGCCGCGCACCGCTGGAGCAGCAGCTTTGCCGCAACCTGCATTACATAGCGTATTATTTTGCCGGCGAGGTAGAAAAATGCTACGCGTTAATAGACCAGAGTTTGTTGCGCCTGCGATTATCTGACGAGCCCGAAGTTTTTACCGGAGTTATTTTTTTTGGCGCCACCATAAACGTAATAAGCATGGGCATAACGCACTATACCGTGTTTAGGGTGCGCAACATTGGGCAGGTGCCACTGCGTTGCTGCCTTGCCGAAAACGCCGACTCTGTTTGCACGGATATTTTTTGCGAAGTGCCGCCGCAACAGGAAATTGTAATTCCGGCAGATCAATTAGGCGACCCTGCCGAGGCCAGATTTTTTAATATCTCTAACCTTTCTGATGAAGTGGGCCGCTACGAAGTACTGATGGAAGATTGAGTTTGAAAGTTAGTTTCGGGTTATGGCAATTTATTGGTTAAATTCAGGAAATGCAGGTAATAAAGTTAGGACTTTTAAAGGCGGCTACAGCGGCCTTTTCTTTTTGAATGAAAGCATTATGCTGATTGCCAACTAAAACAACTTCTTTTCCGATTGTACTGATACTCACAACACGTTACTAAATTTCATGATCCAGATATACGGGCACAGAGGTTTTAGAGGAAGATGGCCTGAGAATACGCTTACCGGTTTTCTGGAAGCGATAAAAGCCGGCGCCACCGGTGTAGAGTTAGATGTAGTGCTTTCTAAAGACAGGCAAGTTGTGGTTTCGCACGAACCATGGATGTCGCACAAAATCTGCCTCGTCCCAAACAAAAAAACAATCACGGAAAGCGGCGAAAAAGATCATAATCTCTATAACCTTACCTACGGGCAAATTAAACAATACGATTGCGGAAGTAAAAACAACCCCTGTTTTCCAGAGCAAGTTTCTGTATCAGCTTCTAAACCACTTTTACGCGAAGTTTTGCAGGCTGTGGAGGGCAAAAACAGGCTCGTCGCGAACCAAATTTTAGTAATTATAGAGGTAAAGTATTCAGAAAGTGAAAAACACGTTTTCTATGCGCCGCCAGAAGAATACGCCCGGGTTTTAGTAAACGAAATAAGAGAAGCCAACCTGCCTGTAAGCCACATTATGGTGCAGTCTTTTAGTGAGGAAATTTTACAGGAAATGAAAAAACAGGCACCGGAAATTACACTTGGTTTGCTTACAGAAGAAAAATCAGATCCGGAAAAACTAATTCAGCAGCTCGGTTTTTTGCCGCAATATTTTAACCCGAAGCATGTATTAGTTACCGAGCAACTACTTAGTTTTTGCCGAAGCCAGCGCATTAAAATCCTTCCCTGGACGGTAAACACAGCTCCGGAAATGCGGCGGCTTATCAGGATGGGCGTTTGCGGGCTCATCACCGATTATCCGGATATCGGGGCCAAAGTAGCGGCATCGGTAAATAAAGAGAAATAACCTTTGCGTTGGTTTGTAACGGCCTTATTTTTGCCCTTTGCAGCTTATTGCAGGAGTTTAGCTTTTTAAAATGCCCAACAGCGAGCCAATTAAACATCCATTTTCCGACCTCTTAATTCTGGAGCTGGCAAGCGTGCTGGCCGGGCCCGGCGTAGGGCAGTTTTTTGCCGAGCTTGGCGCCCGCGTTATCAAAATAGAAAACCCCGGCACCAACGGCGATGTAACCCGCAAATGGAAACTTAGCACCGAAGCTCCCGAAACCGACCGGCCCGCGTATTTCACTTCGGCCAACTGGGGCAAAGAATCGTTGGCGGTAGATATCAGAAAGCCGCAAGGGCTTAAAATTATAGAGCAGCTGGCCACAATAGCCGATGTGGTAATTGCTTCTTACAAACCTGGCGATGCCAAAAAGCTGGGCGTTAGCTACCAACAGCTATCGGCCATCAACCCAAAACTTGTTTACGGCGATATTACCGGATACGGGCCAAATGTAAACCGGGCCGGGTACGATGCCGTTGTTCAGGCCGAGAGCGGATTTATGCACTTAAATGGGCAGCCCGATAGCCCGCCAACTAAAATGCCTGTGGCCCTGATAGATATTCTGGCCGGGCACCAGCTAAAAGAAGGCATTTTGGCGGCGCTGTACATGCGCGAAAAAACCGGCCTTGGCGATTATGTGCAGGTGTCGCTTATAAATTCGGCTATTGCATCGCTGGCAAACCAGGCGGCAAATTATTTGGTGGCCGGGCATAACCCGCGCCGAATCGGTTCAGAGCACCCCAATATTGCGCCCTACGGCACATTGTATACCACAAAAGATAACCTGCAAATTACCCTTGCCGTTGGCGACGACCGGCAGTTTGCCAGTTTGTGCCAAATACTAAATGTGCCCGGTTTGGCGCTGGAGCCCCGTTTTTTAACCAACGCAGCCCGCGTAAAGCACCGCGACGAGCTTTCGGCGCTGTTGCAGCAGGCTATTGCCGGTGTAGAATTGCAGCCACTATTAACCCGGTTAATAAAAGCGCATGTGCCTGCCGGCGCCGTAAACGATGTGGCAACCGTTTTGTCAGACCCGGCACATCAGAACCAATTATTGCAAGCAGAAAATAAAGAGCATTTTGCGTATGCCGGGTTGCGGTCTGTGGTTTTTGAATCGGGCAAAGCAAGTTCTAAAATAAACATGACTCCGCCGCCGCGATTTAGCGAGCACAGTGCCCAAATTCTGGCCGGTTTATTGCATCTATCGGAGCAGGAAATAGAAAACCTGCGGGCCGGAAAGGTAATAGCCTGATTTCAGGCAGATTTAAAATCTTTTACCGCTATTGGTCGTTAGAAACCGGCAGCCAGACGTATTTCCCTCAATATAAACATAGCGCAAACTCTACCTATGGACGATAAATTAGACTTGATCTTTGAAGGTTTAAAGCAGAAATCTTCTGTTAAGCAGCAAATTTTCCGCATCACCAAAGAGGTGTTCGAGCACATGAAGCAGGTATCTGTAGAAATAGTAGACCAGCTAAGCGAGCGCATATCGGCCGTAGACCCAACGGTGGTGGTAGAGTATAAGAGTATCAGCGATTATGAGTTTCATGTAAAATTTTCGGGCGATTTACTGGTATTTGTGATGCACTCTAACGTGGTTACTTTTCACGAGAACCACCCGATAATGAAAACCGATTATGTGAAAGAAGATTTTAGCCGCCGTTTTTTCGGGCATATTATGGCGTATAATTTCATGGCCGATTCTATTCTTTACAGCCGCATGTCGGATCCCGGATATTTGCTGGGCCGCTTGCTGATTAACCACGAAAAGCATTTTTTTATAGAAGGAGCAAAAGAGCTGGATTTGCGCAGCCAGGATATTTCTAAATATGTAATAGACGACGAAACCCTGCGCACCATTGTAGAAAGCACCATGATAGCCTCTATAAACAACGACCTGATGGCCCCGCCTGTAGACGATATTCAGAAAATAACGGTACGCGAAAAAGTAGAAAACCAGCAGGTATCCAGAGGCACCAAACTTGGCTTCCATTTTAGTTATCAGGGTTTATAGAGATGTAAGCCTATTTGCCTAGGCGCGATTTTACACTGCTGAGCCGGTAATTAGGCGATATCAGATCTACAATTCCATCTTCTGAAACCACCACTGCCAGGCATAAATAAGGGCTCGATTCTGAGTATCTGAGCGCTGAGTTAAACCTGGAGCCCCGCGAGGGCTCTCCGCGCTCCGAGGCCAGCCCATCCAGTATTACCCCAATGGCATGGCAGCTACCATCTGGCGAAAGCAGCACCGCGCCGTCTATATTTGTTACCAGGCGCAGCATACTGGTGCTTATTTTAAAGGGTTTTATTTTAAAGGCCTGTTTAGAGAGTCTTTCTGCTTCGGCTTCGGCGCCTTCAGAAATTACCATTATAGTGCCTTTTTGCTGGTACATTACCTCTTCGGTAAAATCCCATAGCAGCTCAAAAGCTTCGTTGGTTAGTTGCTTAAAAATTCTTCTAACTTCCTGGCTAAAAACCTCTTTGTCTATTTCGCTTTTCGCCAGGCTGGGCAACCCAAAAATCACTTTCATCATTACATGGCCGGCGTGCTCCAGTTGCCAGGTATAATAGTTGGTAAAGCAAATGCTGTACAGGTCTTCGTCTTGTGGGTTGTACTCGCCTTTTACCCGGCCAAAGCCATAAATGTATACAGAGTCGGTTAGCAGGTGTATGCCCTGGCCCGATACCTCCAGCAGTTTACGCACGGTGCGGTATTCGCGCAGCGGCACTGGTGTTTCCAGAGTAAGTATGCTTTCTACGTTGCGGTGGCCCTGCCGTGCAACCAGCATGCCGCCAATTCCTTCTGCCAGTTCGTAGCGCATAGAGGCAATGGCGTTGCATGCATCGAACAAGCCATGAATACCGTTGGCCGGGGTGTACATAAACTGCTTTCCGGCGGCCCGCAAAATTTCGTTGTAGTCGCGGTCTATAATATGCATGCCCGAGTCTGGCTCGCTTTCCAGCTCTTTAAGGGCTTTTTGGCAATCGCGTAAAAACTCGGCCACGGTGGCATCCAGCAAAGATCCCGACGAAGGATTGTCGCTGGTGGTGGCGGGCGCTCTTTTTAGGGTGTAATGAGAATCGTAGGTCTTTTTGTTAAACTGCAGCACCACAAAAACCAGGTACCCGTTAATAGGAGAGGGCAACGACGAGAAGAAAACGTGCCCCGATTCTGATTTCTTAAAGTTATTTAATGAATATTCTATGGCTTTGGCCAGGTAGCGTTGCCTTATTAAGCGTTTGTGGGTTCCTTCGTCGAAGATAAATGTCTCAGATTCGGGCCGGTTTTCGTCTTGAATTTTAAGCTGGCCTGCCAGTTGCTTTATGCCTGCGAAGAGCTCGGCCGGAAACGGGGTTGTTTCCGGCTCCATCATTATTTTAGGCTCTTTGTCGGGAGTGTTGGCAAAACCAAGTAAAAAAATGTCTGGTGTTAGCCCGCGGTCCAGGGTGTTAAAAATGCCCTCGGCTGCCAGTTTTGCCGATACACGAAACAGGGTTTGGGTTTCCCACATAATTTAGCAAGCGCAGATGTAAGTAAGCGTTATTCTGCCCTTGCTTATACTTATTTCAGCAGGTTTTTGTTAAAGAAGTCGTCTAACTGCTCTACGGCCAGGCGTTTGGCCACTATGTTTTTGTTCTCGTCCAGCACATACAAAACGGGCGTAGAGTACACATCGAAGGTTTTTTTAAAGTCTGTTACCGTGCGGCCGTCCTGTACGTTTATCCAGTTATGCAGTTTTTTACTTCTGATAAATTTTTTCCAGCCCTCGGGCTTGCGCTCTATGTTTACGGCGTACACCTGTATGCCTTTCTGCTTGTTTTTCTGGTACCAGTCGTATAAAACAGGCGTTTCGGTTTTGCAATGCCCGCAATCAGAATCCCAGAAAAACAAAACGGTGTACCTGGCTTTTACCTCGTAAAGCGGAGTTAAGCGGCCGGCCGTATCGGTAAGAAACATGTTTGGTATTTTTTTACCGATCAGCAGCGGCTTTACAATTTCTACCCTGTCGCGTATGTTTTGTATGGTTTTTTC
>JAFADQ010000292.1 GCA_023424725.1 Bacteroidota bacterium | reverse complement strand
GGGGCCATCTACAAACACAAGGTTAATTACGCCATCGGGCAAACCGGCGGCTTTAAATATCTCCATAATAACCTGGGCCGAATAAATCTGTGTGTTAGACGGCTTCCAGACAACCACATTACCCATTAGCGCGGGAGCGCCGGGCAGGTTAGCGGCAATAGACGTAAAGTTAAACGGCGTAAGCGCAAACACGAAACCTTCCAGCGGGCGGTGCTCCAGGCGGTTCCACATGCCGGGCTGCGACTCTGGCTGCTGCGCGTACAGGTCCGTCATGTACTTTACGTTAAACTTAAAGAAGTCTATCAGCTCGCAGGCGGCGTCTATCTCTGCCTGAAAAGCGTTTTTGCTCTGGCCAAGCATGGTGGCCGCGTTCATTCTTGCCCGGAAAGGACCGGCCAAAAGCTCGGCAGCCTTCAGGAAAATGCTGGCTTTGTGCTCCCAGGGCGTGTTTACCCAAGCTTCGCGGGCGGCCAGGGCGGCATCTATGGCCTGCTGCACATGCGAGGCGTCGCCCTGGTGGTAGTAACCCAAAATGTGCTTGTGGTCGTGCGGAGGCGTAATAGCCACTTTTTTGCCGGTGCGCACCTCTTCGGAGCCGATGTACATGGGCACATCCATCTCTTCCGATTTCATTTGCTTAAGCGTGGCCTGCAATTCTTCGCGCTCTTTGCTGCCCGGCGCATACGATTTTACCGGCTCGTTTACCGGAATAGGTACATTAAAAAATCCTGTCGACATATCGTTAGTTGTTTATTGCTAAAGGCAAAGGTAGGAAATTGCGGCGGCAGTTGGCAGTTTAGAGTTTAGAGTTTAGAGTTTTGAGTTAGCGCAGAAAGTTACAGCCCTTTATAAGGTTTAAGTCGAAGTAAAGAGGTAAGCTGCAACGGTCAAAAACACGGGCACCGCAGCCTTATTCTTCAATTCTTCAATCTTCAACCTTCAATCTTATTATTACAAAATCTGCTTCAAATCGCTCAAACAGCTAATCTCAAACGTGGGTTTTTCCTGGTGCTTTCGCTTTTCGGGGTTGAAGAAGATTTGGTCTAAACCGGCGGCTTTCGCTCCTAAAACATCGGCCTGCAGGTTATCGCCTACCATAATACTCTCTGGTGCCATGCATTTTGCCCTTTCCAGGGCGTGCAGAAAAATACGTTTATCGGGTTTCTGAATGTTGATGCAGGCCGAGGTAACAATTTCGTTAAAAAACACATCTATACCTGCAGAGGCCATTTTTATGGTCTGCACATCCGGAAAACCATTGGTAATTATATGCAGTTGGTATTTTTCTTTCAGATATTGCAATACATCGTGCGTAAACGGAAAAACCGCCGATTGTTGCGGGCAAAGTGCGGTAAAGGCCTCGCCAATATCTAATGGAATTTGGTTTCTTTTTACTCCCAGCTTTACAAACGTTTGCTCAAACCGGCCTTTGCGCAGTTCTTCCTGGGTTACTTTTCCCATGGCGTACAAGGTCCAGTAGCGATGGTTTATGTAGCGGTATTTTTTGTAGAAATCTTCCTGAGTAAACAACCCGAAATCGGCCAGCGCATACTCGTCGTATAATTGCAGCAGGGTTTTGCGGCAGTTGGTCTCAAAATCCCAAAGCGTATGGTCAAGGTCGAAGAAAATGTGCCGGTAGTTTTTCAAGGGTAATGGGTAGTGGGTAGTGGGATTTTTTGAAATTAACAGAGATACAAGGTTTTTAGTTACAGTTGGGGTTTATAGGAGGTACGAATTTAGTCTCAATACTCAATACTCAATACTCAATACTCAATACTCAATACGCATTACGCACTACTTCCACTAAAATACCTCCTGTTTCTCATCTGGTAAATGGCCAGCTCGCGGTTAGAGTACAAAGTGTTAAAAATCTCTAAATCGCGAGATAATTGCGGATCTTTGTCGAAATAGCTTAATATTTGCTGTACGAAATCGGCCGCTTCGTCTTTTATATAATAATACACCCACTGGTCTTCTTTTCGGGGCGCGATAAGGTTGGCGTTGCGCAGGTACGTAAGGTGGCGCGAGGTTTTGGTTTGTGTAAAATCCAGCACGTGCTCAATATCCGAAGTGCACATTTCTTTGTTTTTAAAGATCAGGTGCAGAATGCGTACGCGCGATTCGTCGCTCAGGGCTTTTAAAAACTGAGTGCCGTAAGAAAGTGTAAAAGATTTTAATCGCATAAATTATGGCTGCGCAATAACAAATATACCCGCAAAAACGATATAGTAATATATACACAACAAACCCTTTGCAACCAATGTCTCTTTTATATAAAAATATCTTTTCTAAAACGTTTTTGGTGGCTGCCATGCTGGTTTTTGCCCTTTGCAGCTCCCATTGCAGCCTTGCCCAGGGGCAAAAGCGCGTGGTGCAGCTTTCTGGCCTTGTAGTTAGCGGCGATAGTTTGTTTGGCCTGCCCGGAGCCAATGTGTACGTAGCAAAAGCCGGCCGCGGAACCTCCACCAACGAATTCGGTTATTTCTCTATGCCTGTTTTAGCCGGCGACAGCGTAACCGTAAGTATGGTAGGCTTTAAGAAATACAACCTGTTTATACCAACAAATTACAGCCGCGAAAGCTACTCGGTTATTATAGAACTGAAAGAAGACCCCACCATGCTGCCCGTGGTAGATGTGTTTCCGTATGCCACAGAAGAGGTGTTTAAAGAGGCATTTTTGGCGCTACGGTTACCTACCAAAGACAAAACCAACGCCGAGAAAAACCTGGATGAGCAACTCCTGCGCCGCATTTTCTCTAACATGCCCATGGATGGCGCGCAAAATCAGCAGTGGGCACAGCAGCAATTCTCACGGCAGCAGGAAATGCGCGGCACCGTTCCGGCCAACCCTTTGCTAAATCCGTTTGCCTGGTCTGAGCTGATAAACTCAATCAAGCGCGGCGATTTTAAAAAGCGGAAGGGCGTAGATTTCGACGAGGAAAGGTATTGATCATACTTACAAAATCCACAAAAAAAGCACCCCCGCAACGAGCTGCTTTTTTGTTGAATTTAAAAGGCTGTTTTGATTCTGTATTTTTATTTGCCAACCGGCAATTCCGGAACCAGACTTCGGCTGTTTTCCGGCCCGTAGCAAAGGCTATGCGCCTCAAAAAGAGCCTCGTCAGAACCCAAAATCAGCAATAGTTAATTTCAAAAATAAAATCAAAACAGCCTCTAAAATATGCGATAATGTTTTGCCCATCTTTAATTAATGTATCAAAGCTTTTTCGCAGCTGGGCAGTTCTAAATTAATCGTAGTTCCTTTTATTTCAGATGTTTCTATACGAACGTTGCCGCCTAACATTAGCGCCCGTTCGCGCATACCAATCAAGCCAAAAGATTTACCGGTAGCTCTTCTTTCCTGAGAAATCCCGATTCCGTTATCCTTAATGGTAATCATTACTTTCTGGTTTTCCTGGGCCACCTCTACATTTACTGTAGAGGCTTTAGAATGCCGGGCAACATTGGTTAAGGCTTCCTGCACAATTCTGTAGGCTTCTATGGCTTGTTTAGTGGTGATTTTAAGAGGCTCGGCGGGCAGGCTTAAATTGGTTGTTATGGCATATCGCGCCTGAAACCGCTCCAGGTATAACCTAAGTTCGTCGGGCAGGCCTATCTCGTCTATCGCAATAGGACGGAGTTCAGAAACAATCCGCTTAACAGATAATATGGCTTCTTTCGAGATCTTTTTCAGGTCGGTAAGATCGGTATAAAGCTCTGCCGCCTTTTCTTTATTCAGCAGGCTGGTAACTTTATTGGTAAGCAGGGTTACATCTATATTAAGGGCAGTTAAAATCTGGCCTAATTCATCGTGTATTTCGCGCGAAATATATTTTCGTTCTTCTTCCTGGGCCACTTGTATTCTGGCCGATAGTTCGCGCAATTCTCTGTGCGATTGTTGTAGTTCCTGGTTTGTATGAAAAAGGTTGGTTTCGTCTTGCATCAGCACATAAGAACCGGTAACCTGCCCGTTAATTTTAATGGGTACCTGTGTAAGCTGAAAAATAAAGCGTTTTTGGTTTTGCCCGATCACTACCGCGTTATACGTTTGCGGGTTGCCTTTTAAAACCTGCTTAAAGTTAAACTGGGCCTGCTTTCGCATTTCCGGATCCAGAATTTCTAAAAATGGTGCGGGTGTGGGGTTATCTACAAACTGCGGAAAAAACTGCCGGTAGGCCAGGTTTGTTTTAATTATGTTGCCTTTTTTATCTAACGAAACCTGAGGTTCAGGACTTAACTCAAACAAAGATTTATACCGGGCTTTGCTTTCTTCCAGTGCATGGGCAGTCTTTTTTTGTTCGGAAATGTCGCGGGCAATAGCCGAATAAAATTCTACAGTGCCATCGGCGTTTAAATGTTTCAGAAAAACCAGCGATACCGGGATTTCTTCTTTCTTTCTGTTTAATAGTATGGTTTCGCCTTCCCAGCGGCCCGCAGCATTTAAGTTGGCAATTATATCGTCTTTAATAAACTCTGTTGCCGAAATACATTTGTAAAAATTGTTTTCGGATTGAAGCAATTGCTGCCCGGCCGGATTTAAGTACATGCATTTTCCTTCGGTATTAAAAATGCTAATCAAATCGCTGGTAGCTTCTATAATAGAGGTAAGCCGTTGCCTTTCAGATTCTGCTTTCTTTTCTTCTGTAATATCCTGCGCAACAACTAAAATAGATTCTTTTTCCTGATAAATAAATTCGCTGGCAGTAATGTGAACGTCGATTATTTCGCCGCTCTTTTTTACATGGTGTACAATAAAATTACGCGGCTCGTCTTTGTGATAAGATCTGTTTATAGCTGTTTGAAGTATCTCTACATTCTGTTTATTTTTAGGTCTCAGATCCCAAAGTGTAAGATCAAGAAATTCCTGTTCGGTATATTGGTAATGGTTTATTGCCGCTCTGTTTACTGCCAGTATTTTTAAAGTAGTTATATCGTAAACCCACATTGGCAGCGGGTTTTTCTGAAACAGCGCACGGTGCCGCTCTTCCGATTGCAGAAGCTGCTCGCGGGCCTGTTTCTGTTCTGTAATATCCTGGTGAGAGGCTATGGTGCATATAATTTCGCCGTTTTCATTTAACAGCGGCGATGCTTTCAGGCTAAGCCATATCTTCTTCCCGTCTTTTGTGTAAATGGCTACTTCTGAGCTGCTGTTTATCTTTTCTTTGCGTATTTGCGTGTGCCGTTCATACAAATCTGGCCTGTCTTCAAATACCCTGAACAGTGCACCCGGCTCCTGACCTAACATTTCTGTTAACGAATAGCCCGTAATGGCGCACATTTGCGGGTTGGCATATATAATTTTCCGGCTTTTATTTACCTGCAAAATTCCCACCTGAATGGTTTCGAGCAATAAGCGGAACTGTTTTTCGCTTTCGGCGATTTTTAGCTCGGCCAATGCTATTTCGGTTACATTTATTGCCGCGCCGTTCCAGATAATGCTGCCATCGGGTTGGGCTGTTGGCTGGGCAGAGGCCTGAATGTAAATAATTTCAAGGGAAGGATGTAGAACGCGGAATTTTACCTGCCATTCAGATACCTCGGCGGCCGATTTTTCTATCGAGGCAAACAATACCGGTAAATCGTCGGGGTGTACTGCATTCCAGATTTTATTTATATCTGCGTAAATATCTTCGGCGCACACACCTGTTAGTTCGGCTACTTTCTTGCTGTAGTAATTAAAATGGTATTTTCCGTCTGCGTATCTGCAAAACTGAAAAACAACTCCCGGAATAGATGAGCTGATTTCCTCTATCTGTTGCTCGCGGTCGTGTAAACATTGCTCAATAATCTTTTGCTTAGATATATCGCGAATAAAAGCACTGAAAAAGGTCTGGCCGTTAGTTTGAACAGGAGCCAAAGTGATTTCAACATCAAACTGCCGCCCGCTTTTATGAACTCCGGTAGCCGGAATCCGGGTTCCGCTCCAGGAAACCTCGCCCGATTGTATATATTTATCGTTTACAGCATTTTTAAATAAGTCGCCGCCAGCGCCGGGAGCTAACAGATCCTGGCAGTGTTTTCCTACTTGCTCTTCTTTGGTAAATCCAAAGGTTTTTTCGGCCCGCGGGTTCCATTTTAAAATTTTGCCATTGTCATCAAACACTACAACGGCATCAAGCGCCGATTCAATTGTAGCTCTTATAAGTTCCTGGTTTTCTTCTAAGGCTATTTCTGTAATACTTAACTGGTTTTTTTGCTGAAGCAGGTCTGCTTCTGTTGCGATTTTATGGGTAACGTCATTCCCTAAAAACGTAAACAACCGGCTTTCTTCGCTCCAGGTTATAGACCATTCCATTTCTATTAACCGGCCATCTGCCGCCAGGTTTCTGTTCCTGAAGCCCTCTATTACCTCGCCGCCTCTGGCTTTTGTTAGTGCCTTTTTTGTTATTTCTAAATCTTCGTGGCCAACAACTTTGCTAAAATTACAGCCAATAATTTGCTCTAACGGCCGGCCCCATATCAGCTCGCCGGCTTTATTTATATCCACTATTATCCCTTCGGGGCTAAGCGAACCGATAATAAACCGCGAGAAATGATGCAGGCTGTTTTTAAGGTGTGCCGCATCCGGCAATTGTTTTTCTTTAAGCGGTACATCTTCGCCGGTTTTTAATAAAGACGCGCTTTGCAACGCTTGTAGCGGAAACTCCTGCGGAGAAGTGGAAGCCTGGTGCACGACAGAAAAAGCAGGATCGTGTAAGCCATGAAGCAGAATTCCGGATTCGGTTTTTGCGCCCGATAATTTAAAAATCAGCTCTCTTTCTTCAACTAAAACCGGAAGTGTAATGTATTCCGGGATTGCTTGTTCTCCGATGCCTTCCAGGAAGTTTTGGAACTCTATAACAGAGGTAACCGGTAGTAACGACTTAATATTTGCGGATATAAAAAAAGACGCTGCAAGATCCGAAAAGTGCACTTTCTTTATGTCACCAAAAAATGAGCACTCAATCAGAAAGCTAATTGTTTTTAAGGCATTCATGAATTGTGGCGGGAAGGATTTCCCAATCGGTTATTGTTGGTATAAAACAGGGTTTATGCATGTTAACCTGCAAAGCTTTAATGCATTAACCTGTGTTTTGATGATATTTGGAAATGGTGCATTTTATTGTAAAGTAAAGGTAGCTTGATATTTATCTAATTCTTATAGCTGTTTTTTTCTAAATTATGTAGTACAAAATATCAGTTCAAGCACAGTAAATGCTACTGAATTTTTAATCGATTACGCTTTTAATTTTTAAAATTTCGGGCATTTAAATTTTGCCGCCAAGTTTAAAAACTACTTTTTGCCTGCAACGGCCATTTATTTGGCCTTTGCAGCCTGATTCCGGAAAATACCAAACCTGTAGCTTCTTAATCATAACCAAAACCCAATATTTGCAGTAAGAAATATTTGACAAGCTGAATGCAACTTCAAAGCTCCTCGGTTGTTATTTCTATAGCAGGTTTTTGCGCCGGCAAACTGCCGGAAAGGCAATCCTGATCCTTAATAGTATTTATATATGGATGCAAATATTCCGGTTACCCATCTCCCTAAAATCGTAATTGTAGGTTCGGGTTTTGGTGGTTTAGAGCTTGCCAAAAGCCTTAAAAAAGCCAATGCGCAGGTTATATTAATAGATAAAAATAATTACCATAATTTCCAGCCGCTGCTGTACCAGGTGGCCACCGGCGGACTTAATCCCGATTCTATCGCGTACCCGATCCGGAAGGTTTTTACCGGGCAGGATAACCTGATTTACCGCCTGGCAGAAGTTACAGAAATACATACCGATAAGAAAGAAATTTCCACCTCTATCGGCCCTATTGCCTACGATTACCTGGTGCTGGCTACCGGCAGTATGACCAATTTTTTCGGCATAAAATCGGTAGAAGAATTCGCGATGCAGATCAAAACCATTCCGGAGTCGCTTAACCTGCGGAGCTTGCTGTTTCAGAATTTCGAGAAGGCGCTGCTGGCCGATAGCGTAGACGAGCGCGAAGCCCTGATGAACGTTGTGGTAGTAGGAGCGGGGCCAACCGGCGTAGAGTTGTGCGGCGCCCTGGCCGAAATGCGCAAACACGTATTGCCTGCCGATTACCCGGAGCTCGATTTCCGGCAAATGAAAATACATTTGATAGAGGCAATGGATAAAGTGCTGAACGGTTTCTCAGAAAAATCGTCGCAAAAAGCAAAAGATTACCTAGAAGACATGGGCGTGCACATTTGGCTGAATGCGGCGGTAGAAAAGTACGAGAACGGCAAAGTTTACTACGGAAAAGGCAAATCTATCGGCACCGAAACCGTTATTTGGGCGGCAGGTGTGGTAGGCGCCGGAGTGCCCGGG
>JAFADQ010000277.1 GCA_023424725.1 Bacteroidota bacterium | reverse complement strand
GTAGGAGCGAGGCTATAAAACCCAGGAAAGCGTTTTTTATAGACAGGCGGTTTTCTATAACGGCGTGCAGTAAAAAGGCTACAAAAAGCACAAATAAAACACCGTGCGCCCAGCCAGTGTATTTCACCATCAGGGGCATTCCGTAAAGGTATTTTAGCGGCATGGCAATGCCCAGCAACAGCAGGTACGAAATTCCTTCCAGAATACCGGTTAGGCGCAGCCGGCCAATTGTTGTGCTTAAATCCATGAATTTTTATTTGTTTTTTGTATAGAGCAAAGGTACTGGATAAATGACTGAAAAGGTAAAAATGGAACTTGTTATTTATTTTGATAGTTAATAAATATAAGAATATTGCAATACCCTTATTGAGCTTTAAAATACCTGCATATATTGATTAACAAAATGCCTGCCTTATCTTTACATGCTAATAGCTGGCATTGCACCCTTAGCTAAATCACTATGATCGACACTATTCTACTAATTGACGACGACGCTACTACTAACCATGTTAACAAAAGGCTTTTGCTTCGCTCTGGCAAGGTTAAAAATGTTGATGTAGCCGAGAGCGGATCTGATGCGCTTTCTTATCTTTCGGATTTCTCGTCTGAAAGCGGTGCTACATGCCCCGATATTATTTTGCTGGATCTGAAAATGGATGGCATGACCGGCTTTGATTTTTTAGATCGTTATGCAGCTTTGCCCGAATCTAAAAAGGCCGGAATAATGGTTGCGCTAACTTCTTCGGCTTCTTTTTACGACCTCGACAGGCTTAAAAATTATCCTGATGTGGCCGATCATTTATACAAGCCGCTTACCGACGAGCATTTGGCCAATCTGATAGACCGCTTACAGAAAGCGTCTTCCTCTACCGTTTCGAGGTAATTTTAAGCTGTAGCAGGTTGTTTTTTGATGCCTGCAGCTTTTATCCCTTTCGCTTACATTTTGCCGGAGGCCAAACCGGCGCCTACAATAAACAGCAAGAAACTTAGCAGAAAAAACAGCGCGGCCGTAACCGGGTAAATCCATTTATTTTGGGCTACCAGCGGCGCAAAATGCTCTAGCATAAGTAAGCCACGGTTTTTGTGCATTACCAGATATTGCCCGCCCATATAAGCCCCGATAACGGTGCTTATTACCAGTGCCGAAAGCCAAAAGCTCTGCTCTACTTTAATTTTAAATACAACCAGCCCAATACAGATAAGCCCCGCAGCCAAAAAATACAGACTAAAGGTAAGTAACATAGTGGGCCGCAGTAATGGGTTTTGCCCGCTTTTTTGTTGGCCTATGGGTATCAGGTTGTCGAAAAAGACAGTGAAGCAATAAAAACAAAAAAGCAGGTAAGCAAACGCCGATCGCATGGGTTATTTGTGAAAAGATAATTTGCTAAAATACTATAAAAACAAAGGCCGGGCTTTATAGTCCGGCCTTTGTTTTTGCTTTAAATCGCTGTATTTATTTTTTGATGATCAGCACATCGCCTGGCTTAATATTGGTATCGGTGCGGTTGTTTAGCTCAAGCAGATCTATTACGGTTAGGCCGTGTGTGCGCGCTATTTTGTACATAGATTCGCCTGATTGCACGGTGTGCGATTTAGCTCCCGAAGCGGCGGCCGGAGTAGCTTCTGCAGGTTTTGCAGCAGGTTTTTCGGCTGTAACGGCAGGTTTTTCGGGTTCGGCAGCTATCTCTGCATTCGGTAATTTCAGTTTCTGGCCAATAGCTAAAGACGATGTTTTTAGGTTGTTGGCTTTCATCAGCTCGGCGGGCGTGTAGCCGTATTGCCTAGATATGCTATAAAATGTTTCGCCTTTGGCTACTATATGCTCTGTGGGCTTTGCTGCCGGCCTGGCAGGTGCAGGCTTGGCTGCAGCGGGCGCTTTTTCGGGCGCTGCAGGTGCTTTGGTGTTAAAAACCGACGCTGCTGGTTTGGCTGGTACGGCCGGGCCCGAAGAGGCGGTAAGAGTGGCGGCAGGTTTTATGTTTTCAGCAGGTATTTCCGTTTCTTCCGATTCTGTTTCTGCTTCGCTAATGGCAAGTTCAGCTTCTTCTGTTGCGGTTTCTTCATTTTCAACAGTTCCTTCCTCTAAAGTTTCTTCCTCTAACGCATACATGTTCACGTTGTCGGTTTCTGTTTTCTCAGTCTGTATTGCCGGTTTTGCAGTTTCTTTTATAGCGGGAGCTGCTTTTACAGGCTCAGGTTTTGCAGTGGGCTTTGTAAGGGCAACTTGCTGGTTTACTGCTGTTTGGTTCTGCTCTGGTTCAGCGTTTTCTTCTTCTTCCGGTAGTAACGCCAGTTCGGTTTCATCTATAAATTCATTGTCTTTAGAGATCAGCACTTCCGGCTCTGCAGTAGTTGGGCTGGAGGTTGTTTCCTGATGATAAAGAGCTGCGAAGCTAACTTTGGCCTGGATTTTTTCGGGTAGCGCTTCTTCTTCGCCTTCTTTGCTTTCCTTGTCGGTGGTTGCTTCCGATATGCGCTCATACTCGGCTGGCGTGTAGCGCGGGCGGGTTTTTTGTACCCAGAGTCTGCGGCCGGCTACCAGCACTTCGTCTTTGCCCATGCGGTTTTTCCTGCGGATAGATTTTTCTCTTACCCCAAGTTTCTGCGCTATCATTTGTAAGGTTTCGCCGGGCTGGGCAATGTAATATTCGGTGTCGGCAGAGGTGCGCTTGTTTTGTACGTAATAGGTCTGGCCTTCTACAAACGTATCGAAGCTGTTCATGTCGTTAAACCTCAACAGCTTGCGGGTAGATATTTTAGCCTGCATGGCCAGCTTGTCTTTTGTATCGCCGGGGCCGGCCACAATAGCTTTAAGGCCATTAACCGAAACAAAAGTGTTTGCTTTAAAAGCCGGGTTAAGCGCCGGAGTTGCCGCGTTAGCAGCATTATTGCCGGCCGAAGCCAGTACAGGTGCGCTATCGCTGTTTTTCAGCGGTAAAATAACGGTGTAGGTTTTGTTATTGGGGATGGTTGTAGCGCCCAGCCATTTGTTGTACTTCTCCAGTTCTTCTATATCTACTTTCGTTACGCGCGCTATATCGTTCAGGCTTCCGCCGCCTTCTACTTTGTATTCTTCCAGCTTTAGGGCAGGGTTTGGGTTGCGGCAAACAAAGTTCTCGAACGCGATTTTATGCGCCAGGAATTTCTGGATGTAGATGTGCGTATCTTTCTCTATGGGCATTACTTTTTTGCCCGCGTGCTTTACTTCCGGCTGGCTTTTTACGCCCGTAAAACCAAGATTATAAGATAGTAGCGTTACAATCCAGTTATCGTAATAATTGTTGTGCTTAATAAGGTATTTGGCAGCTCCGCGCGACGATTCTACAATGTGTTTGCGCTCGTCTATGGTTCCGGAAATAGCCAAACCAACATCAGAAGCGGCTTCTTTCTTAAACTGCCAGAAACCCACCGCGTTAGAGGTAGATACCGCATCCGATACCAAACCGCTTTCCTGCAGCACCAGGTATTTAAAATCGTTTGGCAGGCCCTCTTCCTTAAAAATGCGCTCTATAATAGGAAAATACGTATCGGCGCGGTCTACTTTTGCCTGAAAATACCCGGGGTGCGAGAGCAGGTAATCTACGTGTTTCTGGATTTCTTCCTGCGCCTGTTTAGATAGCTTAAGGTGCATATCGGCAACGGTTACATTGGCCGGAACCAGCACTTTTTGCTGCGCCTTTGCCGTAAATGTAAAGATCAGTAAAAACAGAAAAACCAGATTGCGTTTCATACTGCGTATGCTATTAGGTAAAATCGGAAGAAAATAAACAAAAAGCGCCTCTTTTTAAAAAGGCCGCAAACAGTTGTACCTGCAAAGTACCATAATTAATGCTTTAAAATGAAATAAATGTTGGAAATTCACTATTTTAATTATCCACATTTTGTTAAAGCACTACTTTAAGCTCTGGCACAGGCAATTTTGATGCCAGCAGGTTTGCCGGCTTTCTTTTATAACTGTTATTGTTTTAATTTTAAGAACGGCGGAATGGTGTAGAGTAGTATAATTCTGCTTTATCTGTAGTTGGTTACTTTGCCGCGAAAATGCTTTATACTGATTAAAACCGGCCAGTTTATTTATCTGGAAGTAGCCTCCAGTTGTTTTACCAATACCGCGAAATCTTTAGGATACGGGGCCTGA
Organism: Bacteroidota bacterium; assembly: GCA_023424725.1. Classification (GTDB taxonomy): domain Bacteria; phylum Bacteroidota; class Bacteroidia; order Cytophagales; family Hymenobacteraceae; genus JAFADQ01. The sequence continues at coordinate 3,108 of JAFADQ010000277.1, read as the reverse complement.
ACGGCAATTTGCTCTCCATCCATCAGCTTAAAGCGCAGCTCCGAGGCGTGCAGGGCAAAGCGTTTAATTAAGGGCTGCTCTTCGGTGTCTTTTTTCAGGTTAAATTTCTTTTTCAGCTCCGATAAATAAACATCTTTGCCGCCATATAAACTATCGCCCACGATAGAGGCGTTTACATAGGCAAGGTGCACGCGTATTTGGTGCATGCGCCCTGTTACGGGTTTGCACTCCATAAGTGTGTGGTGGCGGTAAGTGGCTAACGTGCGGAAGTAGGTGAGTGCGGGTTTGCCGCTGCGGTCTACTTTTACAATTCCTTTGGCGTTGGTAAGCAGGTTGCGGTCTACGGCAATACCGTCGTACTGGTGCAGGCCCCAGGTTACGGCGTGGTAAATTTTATCTACCTGGCGTGCCTCAAACTGCATGGCCAAATGGCGGTAAGCTTCGGGGTTGCGGGCAATGGCCAAAGCGCCGCTGGTTTCTTTGTCGAGGCGGTGGCCAACCTGTGCGTCGGGTTCGTACTCTTTTGCCAGCTTTAAAATATTACTGCTAAAAAGGGTCCGGTCCTCTAGGGTAGCCAGAAATGGTGGTTTGTTTATTATTATAAAATCGCTGTTCTGAAACAGGATGAGATCTTTAAAAGCAGGAATTTTCATTTGCGATGGCAGTAAAAATGGCCTTTGCAGCTTTGGTAAAATGCAAAGCGCGCCATATTTGCAAAGGTAGGAAATACAGGCAAAGAAAGACAACCGGCCCCAAACCTGCGGCGGCCAAAAAAGCGGGCGCTTCAGGCTAATAACATGCCCGGCAAAGCCCTGATAGTATCGGCGCCCTCGTCGGGGTTCTGCTCGGTTGTGGCTGTTTTTGCCTTCGGCAGCTTAAATTTCATGGTTGTGCCCTCGCCAACATGGCTGCTTACGATAAGCTTGGAGTTGTGCGCCTCTATAATGTGCTTAGAAATAGCGAGCCCCAGCCCCGAGCCGCCGCTATCGCGCGACCGGCTTTTATCTATCCGGTAAAAGCGCTCAAAAATTCTAAGCTGATGTTCTTTGGCAATGCCCTCGCCATCGTCGCGCACGCTTACCTGCACTTTTTTGTTGCCGAGGCTAAAAGACACCCAGATATTGCCGTTATCGCGACCATATTTTATGGCGTTATCTATCAGATTAGTAATTACTTGCCGTATCCGCGATGGGTCGGCGCAGACTTCAATTTTTGCGGTAGTGATATCATCTAAATGAAGCTTTATGTTACGGTTTTTGGCTTTTCGCTCCAGTTGCTCAAACACCTCTTCCGTCATTTTTACGATGTTGAAATTAATGCGGTGCATTTTAATAATGCCCTTTTCGAGCTGCGAAATCCCGATCAGGTCCTCTACCAAAATATCGAGGCGGTCTAAAGAGCGGGCTGCTTTTTCCAGGAATTTATCGCGCACTTCGGGGTCGTTTATGGCGCCGTCTATCAGAGTATGCAAAAAGCCCTGGGCGGCAAAAACCGGTGTTTTTAGTTCGTGCGAAACATCGGCCAGAAACTCGCGGCGGAAAGTATCGAGGCGTTTCAGCTCATCCAGTTCCTGCTGCTTTTTAAATTCGAGCATAAACAGCTCGTCTTTAATTTTTTTTAGCGGCATTGCCCGCAGCCAGGTAGCAGATTTGCTGATCTTGTATTCTTTGCGTTTTATTTTTTCCAGATCGGCATAAATGCTTTTTATTTCTTTAAACACCAGCAGCTCGAACATAACATACACCAGCAGCCACGACACCGAAAAGCAGGTGATAAAGGCCAGCACCAACACCAAATTGGTAAGATCGGGCAACAGCGACAGCACAAACGCCGTGAGCCCAGACACAATAAGGGCAATTATAAACGCTACCGATTTGGAGTTGAAGAACATACCTTAATGCTACATCAAATGTGTTTTGGTAAAGATAGAAACTTTGGCAGTTAAAGTTTTAACCGCGAAGCGCGCAAAAAAGGCCGCTAAGAACGCAAAGGAAGAAGAAGGAGGCTCTACATTAAATCTCTTAATATAAAAACTTAGCGGCCTTTGTTACAATCTTCGCGCTCTTTGCGGTTAAAATAGTTTTAAGCAGAATTTAATCTATGTTATTAAACCGGTAGCCTACGCCTTTTATAGTTTTAATGTGCTCTTCGCCAATTTTTTCGCGCACTTTCCGGATGTGTACGTCTACGGTGCGGGCAATTACATACACATCGTTTCCCCAGATGTTGCTCAGCAATTCGTCTCTGGTGAATACTTTATTGGGCGTTGCAGCCAGAAAAGCAAGCAACTCGAATTCTTTTTTTGGCAGCGTGATTATCTTGCCGTCTTTTTGCACATTAAACGAGGTACGGTCTATGCGCAGGCCGGCAACTTCTATTACCTTTTCTTGTTCGGTTTGCTGCGCGTCGCGGCGTACCATAGCGTTTAAGCGGCTTAGCAGGGCGCGCGGCTTTATTGGTTTGTTTATAAAATCGTCGGCGCCGGCTTCAAAAGCGGCTACTTCCGAAAATTCTTCCGACCGGGCGGTGAGAAACAGAATGCGCGTATCTTTTAAGGCCGGAAGCTCGCGCAAATGCTTGCAGGCGGTAATGCCGTCCATAACGGGCATCATTACATCCAGCAAAATAATATCAGGAACGAATTTTTTGGCCGTATCGAGGGCAATTTTGCCGTTCGCAGCCTCTGCTACCTCAAATCCTTCTTTCTGTAGGTTATACCGAAGCAGCTCTATTATATCGGGGTCGTCGTCTACAACAAGAATTTTGTAGCCTGCGGTTTTGGTCGGGTTTTCCACGGTGTTTGGTGCAAGTGCATACATTTGGCTGATTATTAAGGTGTTTGCCTGCTAAAGCTAGTAACTAATATCATCCATTTTGGTTTACAAAGTTGCACAGTTACGGCACCAGAAACGCCGCTTTTATATTATCTTTTTGTAAAGTTTAACGGGTGGCGCACGCCGCTGTATTTTATCAAATCAATTTCTACGGCGCCTACAAACATCTCGGCCCTTATTTTAATAGGTATCTTGTTTTCGTCGTCCGATAAAAAAACAGAAATAGCCTCTTTACCATTAAACAATTTATTTGAAGGCATTTGCGGTACCAGGC
>JAFADQ010000255.1 GCA_023424725.1 Bacteroidota bacterium | reverse complement strand
ACGCAGGCCTTACCTACGAGAACAAAAAAAAAGTGCTGGACCTGCACAAGCAACGGTTCGAAAGAATTTCGCAGGAATTTGACCGGTTAAGAGACAGCCTTACCCAAACCAGGCAGCGCTACAATTTATTAAACGAAGAGCGGCAAAGCCAGGAGCTCGCCAGCAGAGTTGCCAAGGCCGAAGCCAGCCTGAAAGAAGCCCAGGGCAAATTAGAGATTTACAGAAAGCACCTGCCCGCCTCCGACCGCAAAATTATAGAACTGAATGCCGAAATAAGCGGACAAAAAGCCGTGCTGGATGGGTTAAGGGATGCCTCAGGCGGAAATTTAATAAACCTTGAGCATTACAACCTTGCAGTTGACAAAGTAAACGAACTTGCCGAAAGAGTAGAAAACATAGTGATGTACTACAACAGAGCCAAATCTGATTACGACAACGCCAGCATTGCCTTAAGCAGCAATATCTCTACTCTTTATTTTATCCAAAAAGCCACGCCATCGCCTAAAAAGGCGTCTCCTATCAGATGGCTGATTGTAGCGGCTACAACGTTGGCCGCATTTTTTTGCAGCCTGGTGCTAATTACGCTGTACGAACTGTACCGTAACGAAACTCAAAAGGCGATGGCATGAAGTTATTAGAGCAGGCTCAGGCATTAAAACCCGAACAGGTTATAATCGGAGCTGGCATTTTTACCGCCATTTGTATCTCTGTAGGGTTATATCTGGATATTCCGGTTATAATAGCCTTACCATTTCTGGCAGTTTCTGCTTTAGTGTTGCTATACGATTACCGGGCAGCCTATTACCTGCTTATGATTAGCCTGCCCTGGTCTGTTGCATACACGGGGCCTGGCGGCATAAACACAGATATGCCCTCCGAGCCGCTAATGTTGGTGCTAACGGCCTGTTTTTTGCTATCGGCAGCTATTAATAAGCCGCTTAGCTGGGAATTTATAAGCCACCCAATCTGCCGCATTATCGCTTTAATGATTATGTGGGCTATTATCAGCTCGCTGTTTTCGGTAGATGCCACAAAATCTGTAAAATACATTCTGGCAAAGATCTGGTACCTGGTAACTTTTATTCTGGTTACCGGCGCAATCATAAAAAGTGTAGAAGACCTGCGGCGTATTTGCTGGTTTTTTATGATCTCTCTTGCCGTGGTGGTAGCCGTTTCGTTGGTAAAACACGCCGCCCTGGGCTTTGCCTTCGATATGGTAAACAGAAGCGTTTGGCCGTTTTTTTATAACCACGTAATTTACGCCGCTGCCGTGGCTATGTTTGTGCCGTTTACCTTCTTGCTTTGGCAACAGGCAAAAAATCAGTTTCTGAAAAGGCTTATCGTACTCGGAATTTTAGTATTGTTTTTGCTGGCAATCGGGCTTTCGTATACCAGGGCATCGTGGTTATCTATTCCGGTAGCGCTTATTTATTTGTTTATTCTGAGGTTTAACCTAACGCGGCTGGTGCTTATTGCTTCGGTAATTTCGGTAATTGCCGCCGGAATTTACCTGGTTAGAAACAACAATTACCAGCTATACGCCCCAGATTTTGCCACTACGGTTTACCATGGTGGAAACATAGAAAAGCACCTGGAGGCTACCTATAGTTTAGAAGATGTATCGGGTATGGAGCGGGTTTACCGTTGGGTAGCCGCGGCACGTATGGCGCACGACAACCCGATTGCAGGCACCGGGCCAAATACATTTTACCCGGAGTACAAAAAATATACGGTTAGTAACTTTATAACTTACGTAAGCCGCAACCCCGAAAAATCTACCACGCACAACTATTTTCTTATGACGATGGCAGAACAGGGCGTGCCGGGGCTGATATTGTTTACATCGCTGGTATTTTATGCGCTGTTGCTGGGCCAGAGACTTTATAACCAGGCTATAGACAAACAGCTTAAGCAAACAATCGTGGCTGCGATTTTATCAATAGTGATTACCGTTTTCCACCTGTTGCTAAACGAACTGATAGAGGTAGACAAGATCGGATCTTTCTTTTACATTGCGCTGGCCATTTTAATAAGAATAGATATCTGGCAGCGGGCGCACAACGATTTACTTAAACCTGCACGATAGCAGCGTAATATCGTCGTCGAAAAGCGTATTCTCTTTTTTGTACTGATTGATTTCGTTCAGCAGCCGTTGGTGTATTTGCGCGGAGCCATAATACCGGCATTGCTTTAAAATTTCTATCGTATTTTCTTCGCCAAACTCTTCTTCTTCGCTGTTAAAAACCTCTGTTAAGCCATCGGTGTAGCAAAGCAAAAAAGACCTGGGCTCTACCTTTAGCGTTTTTACATTAATAAAAGGCAGCTCATCCATTATCCCGATCATCGTACTGCCTTCTTCCAGCATCTGCACGGTATTATCTTCGCTTATTAGAATAGAGGCATTATGGCCGGCATTTACGTAGCTTAACTCGCGGGTCCGGGAATCGTAAACGGCAAAAAACGCGGTGATAAATTTCTCGGCTTTGGCGTTTACATAAATCTGGTAATTCAGGGTTTTTACCAGTTCTTCCAGACCTATAGACTGCCGCAGCAAAGTACGCAGGCATGCCTGAAAATTAGACATCAGCAGCGATGCCGGCACTCCTTTTCCCGATACATCGGCCACGCAAATTAAAAAGCGGTTTTCGTCTATTTTTACATAGTCGTAATAATCGCCGCTAATGCTGTGATGGGGCAAATAACTGGCGTAAATAGCGTACTTATCGTTATTGGGCAGGCTCTTCGGGAAAAGCATTTCCTGCACTTCTTTGGCAATCTCGAGCTCTTTGCGCATTGCCTCCTGCTCTATTTGCCTGCGGGTTAAGCGCCTGTTTTCTATGGCAACCATTACCAGGTAGGTCATGGTTTGCAGAAAAGATTTATCTATAGCGCCTGCCGGCGATAGTTGCTCGTTATCTACCAGGAGGCAGGCAAGCGTAGTATCGTCGTGAATAATAGGGATAGCCAGGTTAAATACCTTAAACTCTTCGGGTACGGGCAACTCGGCAACGCGAACAAAATCTACAATATGCTGCAGACTTTCCGGAAGTGGTATTTCGTTGTAATTATAAGGAACGCCCGAATGGAATTTACACACCCAGCCGGTGCCTTCTGGTACATATAGCGCCAGCTTCATCAGTTTTAGATGCGCCAGCAGGGTATAATAATAAATTTTAAGAAGCGACTGATCGGAAAGTTTACTATTGATGGCCTGAGTCATTTCCAGCAGCGCGCTCAACTGCTTTCCCAGTAGTTCTTTAGATTGCCCGGCAAACCCTTCTTCTTCTAACAACGGCATTATTTCAACACTAAAGTTCTGGGATCGAATGCATCTCGAAGCCCGTTTCCAACTAAATTTAAAGCCATTACCAACAAACAAATACTTACGCTGGGCCACAACACCAGGTACCAGCTGGCAGTGCTGCCCAATAACTGAAACCCTTCGGCCACCATCATACCCCACGACGGGGCAGGCGGCTGTACTCCTAACCCTAAAAAGCTAAGGCCGGCCTCCATTAAAATAGCCGACGCGAAATTGGCCGTTGCCACCACTATAATTG
>JAFADQ010000186.1 GCA_023424725.1 Bacteroidota bacterium | reverse complement strand
GCGCAGGCGCGGTATTCAGTCTGTCGTCAAGCTCAACAAGTCCGTTAAATAATTGGGTGGTGGCCCAGCCGTTGGCCTGGTTTCGGGCAAAAGCCGGATCCAGAGAAGTTAAGGCTTCTGGCTGGTTGTAACGAAAAACGGTCTTATCTTCGGCATTTCCGGCTTTTTGGCGGCAGGCAGGCAGTCCGGCAAAAAATAGAGCAGAAACTAAAAACAGTACAAACCGGAACAGGCCAAAAGAAAGGCGAAAAACTGTATCTTTGCTGTTGTCTTGCAAGGGCAGGCGCATCATTTTCTAAAACTGTTCAAAGTTAGCTAATTATGGAGATAACCTATCTTGGCCACGCTTCTTTCCTTTTCGCCACCGGCGACACAAAGATTTTGTTCGACCCGTTTATATCTCCAAACCCGCTGGCCTCAGAAATTAAGATAGAGGAGCTGAAGCCTGATTATATCTTGCTGTCGCATGGCCACGAAGACCACACCGCCGATGTAGAGGCCATTGCCCGGCAAAGCGGCGCCACTATTGTAGCAAATGCCGAAATTGCCGGATATTACCAAAACAAAGGTTTTGAAAAGGTAATCGGAATGAATATCGGCGGAAAGATTTTCCTCGAATTTGGTTCTGTAAAAATGGTAACGGCTATACACAGCAGTTCTTTTGCCGATGGAAGTTACGCCGGAAACCCGGGAGGTTTTGTTATTGAAGCCGCCGAAAAAACCTTTTACTATGCCGGCGATACCGCCCTTACCATGGATATGAAATTGATAGGCGAAGAATACGAAATCGATTTCGCGATTTTGCCTATTGGCGACCATTTTACGATGGGAATAGAAGATGCAGTTCGCGCAGCAGATTTCGTTGGAACCAGCAAAATTATCGGCATGCATTACGACACCTTCCCTCCTATTCAAATTGCCAAAACAACCGCCATGATGACGGCCAAGCGCGCTGAAAAGGAGTTGATATTAATGGAAATAGGCGAAACCATTCCGTTTGAATAAGAAAGACAAAGCGTAAGCTGCGAGGGCCAAAAAACAGGGCACAAGCAAGCAAAAATTTACAAATACGGCCTAAAAAACCGGAATTTAAATATTAGAAATTACCTACGATGGGTAAAATAATTGCAGTAGCAAACCAAAAAGGCGGCGTGGGTAAAACCACATCTGCCATAAACCTGGCAGCCTCGCTGGCCGCTCTGGACCATAAAACCCTGCTTGTAGACGCCGACCCGCAGGCCAACGCTACGTCGGGCTTTGGTTTCGACCCGCGCGAAATAGAGAACAGCATTTACGAGTGCATGGTAGACAGCACCGATACCCGCGATGCCATCATTCAATCCAGCATTCCTATGCTTGACCTTATACCTTCGCATATTAATTTGGTGGGCGCCGAGGTGGAGATGATAAACCTGCCAAACCGCGAGGAGAAAATGAAAGTGGCGCTGCAAAGCGTGGCCGACGATTACGAATTTGTGATTATAGATTGCTCTCCATCGCTGGGCTTAATTACGGTAAACGCGCTTACGGCAGCTAATTCGGTTATTATTCCGGTGCAATGCGAGTATTTTGCTTTAGAAGGATTGGGAAAACTGCTGAATACGATAAAAATAATTCAGTCGCGGCTAAACACCAACCTCGAGATAGAAGGCATTTTGCTAACCATGTACGATGTGCGTTTGCGCCTCTCTAACCAGGTGGTAGAAGAGGTGAAAACACATTTCAAGCAAATGGTTTTCGAGACCATTATTCCCAGAAATGTAAAATTGAGCGAATCGCCGAGCTTTGGCTTGCCCGCCATTTTGCACGACGCCGAAAGCAAAGGCGCCATAAGTTACCTGAACCTTGCCAAAGAAATTGTGGAGAAAAACAAGATTATGCAGGCAAGCTAATTACCCATAATGTCAGAAAAAAACACACCGAATAAAAAGAAACCAGCCATGGGGCGCGGCCTTAACGCGCTTCTGGAGGGAAATAATACGTATCAGGAGCGCCCACTTTCGCCGGCAGCCGCCACGGCCAATGTAATGAGCGAAATTCCGGTTTTGGCCATAGAAACAAACCCTTACCAGCCCCGCACACACTTCGATCAGGAAGCGCTGAAAGAACTATCGGAATCTATAAAAGTGCAAGGCATTATACAGCCCATCACGGTACGCCAATTATCTGCCGATAGCTATCAGCTTATCTCGGGCGAGCGCAGGCTGCAGGCATCAAAATTGGCCGGACTAGAGAAGGTTCCGGCCTATATACGCAAAGCCAACGACCAGCAAATGCTGGAAATGGCCCTGATAGAGAACATTCAGCGCGAAAACCTGAATGCCATCGAGATTGCGCTTTCTTACCAAAGATTACTTTCTGAAATTGGTTTAAAGCAGGAAGAATTGGGCGACCGCGTAGGCAAAAACCGCTCTACAGTAACCAATTACCTGCGTTTACTTAAACTTCCACCTGATATACAGATAGCCTTGCGCGACAACCAGATAAGCATGGGCCACGCCCGCGCGCTTATTTCTATAGATGGCGTAGATAAGCAGCTGGCCGTATTCCGTAAGATCTTAGAAGAGCAGCTTTCGGTTAGAAAAGTAGAGGAGCTGGTGCGCAACCTGTCGGCCAAAAAGCAGGAAGTAAAAGAAGAAAAACCGGTAAGCCGGTCGCAACCCGACCCGGACATGATTCGGGTTCAGAACCGTTTATCGACGCATTTCGGCACTAAAATTCAGATTAAAGCAGCCGAAGACGGCAAAGGAGAAATCAAAATTCCTTTTATGTCTACCGACGATCTGAACCGGATTTTAGAAATGCTGGACTTTTAGGCGTACAACGTAATGCGAAGTGCGTATAGCGATAAAATTGATTTTTTTGTTAGCGATGTGCTGCGGAGGTCAAAAATTCATGCACTATTAAAGAATTTTATTTTCTTGTAATTCTATAAAAGCTTCATCAAAAGAAACTGCCATTAAATAAATGTACCGCTTGTTGCCACCGGCTTTTTTGTTGCTGATGTTGCTATTTTGGCAGCCTAACCATGCTTTCGCCCAGCAAACACCGGTACGGCCCGACACCATACAACCCCAGCGCGTGGTTACGCCAGTGCCCGTGGGCCAGGCGGCCACCGGCGAGCCAAAAAAAGAACGCAAAAAGCTCTCTAAGGCAAAAGTGGCAACGCTGATGTCTACCGCGGTGCCGGGGCTGGGCCAGGTGTATAACGGCCGCCTCTGGAAAGTGCCTGTTATCTACGCGGTTGGCGGTACTTTGGCATATTTTGCCATTACTAATAATACAGAATACCGTTGTTTTGCCAGAGCAGCCGATCATGTTTCTTCCCTTTCGGTAGACGACAAAGAGCCTTTTTATATGGTGTGTGGCAAACGCTATTCAGAACAGGGCATTAGGGCAAACCGCGATTTTTACCGCCGCAACCGCGATTTGTCTATTATTTTTCTGGGAATAACCTACGCGCTTAATATTGTAGATGCCAACGTAGATGCTCATTTAAAAGATTTTGACGTGAGCGAAGACCTGTCTATGAACGTGAGCCCTACCGTGGTGCCCACCTATTTGGGCGCTGCAGCCCCCGGCATAAACCTAACTTTTAATTTCCGTAAATGAGAATTCTGCTGATCGGCTATGGCAAAATGGGCAAAACCATAGAAGAACTGGCCATAAAAAGAGGCCATACCATTGCCGGGAAAATCGGCTCGTCTGACGAGAAAAAATTAACCCACATTTCTGAAGATCTGGTAGATGTAGCGATAGAATTTACCCGGCCCGAAGCCGCTGTTGCAAACGTAGGCTACTGCCTCGAAAACGGAATTCCGGTGGTATCGGGCACAACTGGCTGGCTGCATCAGCGCAAAGAAATAAACGACCTGTGCCAGGCAAAGCAAGGCGCTTTTTTTTACGCGTCTAACTTCAGCATAGGTGTTAATTTGTTTTTTCAGCTTAATAAATACCTGGCCAAAAATATTAATGCTTTTCCGCAATACAACGTTAGCATAGACGAGACGCACCATACCCAAAAACTGGACCACCCAAGTGGCACGGCAATTACCCTTGCCGACGAAATTTTGCAAAACCTGCAGAGCAAGCTAAAATGGGTAAACGAGCCCTCGGCCGACATGAACGACCTGGTAATTAACTCTTACCGCGAAGAAAACGTGGTGGGCACGCATGTGGTACATTACGAATCGGAGGTTGATTCTATAGAAATTAAGCACACCGCGCACAGCCGCGAAGGGTTTGCGTTGGGAGCGGTAATGGCCGCCGAATGGCTTGTGGGCAAAAAAGGCGTTTTCGGGATGAACGATATGCTGGGTTTTAATTAATTTGCACTGTTTGCTGAGGGTGGGTTAGCGATAGCAGCGGAAATCCTTTTTACCATATAGCAGGCGTTTTTTTGGGGCTCGCAGGTTCTGTAAAAGCATTGTTAAGTAGCGCCGCAGAGAGGTAAAAAGATTGCAGCGAATAGCGCGGGCCTTTAGGCAACCCCCTAAATAATAACCGAGTTGGGCTGACATGCACGGTTTTTTGCCCATTGCAGGGTTAGATTTAATGGCCGCAATTTTGCAATTTATCTATACCATAACCAGTGCGCTGTTCGTTTGCTTATTTAATTAAGATTGATTGGCAGGAAACACCTACATTTGCTGTAAGGCCCAAAAAGCTGCCCGTTACAGCCCAAATTTGTAGCGCGGCCCGAACATTATTCTGAGAATACGATATAAATGAGACTTAAATTCTGGGAAAAGAGAGAGCCGAAAAAGCCTAAAGGTTTCTTTCAGGAGTGGGGCGATGCCATTTTATTTGCCGTTATAGCCGCTACGCTAATTCGCTGGGCTACTTTCGAGGCGTACACCATACCCACGCCAAGTATGGAAAAATCTTTACTCGTAGGCGATTTTCTTTTTGTGAGCAAGTTGCACTACGGCCCCCGCACACCCACCACTCCGCTGCAGGTTCCGTTAACGCATCAAACCATTTGGGGCACTAATCTGCCATCTTATACCGATGCTGTTCAGTTGCCTTCTTATCGTTTGCCGGGCTTTTCGTCGGTGCAAAATAACGATGTGGTGGTATTTAACTATCCG
>JAFADQ010000116.1 GCA_023424725.1 Bacteroidota bacterium | reverse complement strand
AACCTGAAAAAGTTAATGCAAAAGTTGAAAGAAGATTTAACCGCAGCTTATTTTTTACTCTGCCGATTGATCAGTTCAAGGTTAATTAGTTTAGCTATGAGGACTTGTTAAGGATCGACTAAGTAATGAATGTGGTAAGGGAACTGCTTCAGTAAAACCGTTCTCACATTCTTATATTTTACTTGAAAGCCCAAAGGTGAGCGAAGAATAAACGTCTGTGCTTCTATGATTCTGCGCAGGAATTGCCTTGCGAGCTCAGGGTTTATACTTTTATAATAATTTACTGCCTCAAGGATATTAACTTTGACTGCTGGTCTTGCTACGACGGAATATCTCACAATTCCTTCTCAATCTCGTTTAAGGTAGTACCAAAATCTGTTACATCATCGGGAGATCTATAATAATCGCTTAGCCGTTCTTCCAGAAGCTGGCTCTGCCATGCTGGCAGCTCAATGTTTTCTTTCACCTCCACTTGTTGCAGTTCGGTGTATTTTGTTTTCAACTTCTGCCATTCCTCAATGGGGATAAACACACCAGTGGTGTTTCCTTTTGTATCTCGAATAAATTGCAGGGACATAGCTTTAGGTTTGTGCTCTTATAAAGATACGAAAATTTCCTATTCAGTGATGTGTTACTGATCTTAACTCTCCCTTAACCCCAAACATCCTAACTTTGCATCTGTAAGTTTTCTTTGCAGATGATCAGATCTAAATTGCTTTATACGCTGGCTGCGACGGCCGTTTTTTGTGCCGTTACAACCCAAACCAGCGCCCAGAAAAGAAGTAAAAATCAAACTACAGACACACCGGCCGCGTTTACCCCGCAACGGCCAAAGCTGGTGGTAGGCATTGTGGTAGACCAAATGCGCTACGATTTTTTGTACCGCTACTGGGATAAATACAGCGAAAACGGATTTAAGAAACTCGTGCAACAAGGCTACAACTGCCGCAACACGCACTATAATTATACGCCAACTTATACCGGCCCCGGACACGCATCTATTTACACTGGCGCCACTCCGGCCGTGCACGGCATTGTGGGCAACGATTGGTACATCTGCGAAACCAGCTCTGCCACTTATTGCACCGACGACGCAACCGTAAAATCGGTCGGAAACCAATCGGTGGCCGGGCAAATGTCGCCGAGATTGTTACTTACCACCACTATTGCCGATGAGCTGAAGCTGGCGACAAATCAAAAATCGAAAGTAATTGGCGTTTGCCTGAAAGACCGTGGCTCTATTTTCCCGGCGGGCCACACAGCCGATGCCGCTTATTGGTACGACGGCTCCGACGGGCAATGGATTACAAGCACCTATTACCGCGACGCGCTGCCCGATTGGGTGGTAAAATTCAACAACAAAAAACTGCCCGAAAAATACCTGAGCCAGCCCTGGAAAACCTTGTTGCCGGTAGGCGAATATACCGAAAGTACCGCCGACGATGTAGCCTGGGAAAAACCATTTGCCGGGCAAGCAAAGGCTGTTTTTCCGCACGATTTGCCAAAGCTGCGGGGCTCAAATTATAACCTGTTACGCAGTACTCCGTTTGGCAATACCTGCACAAAAGATATTGCGCTGGCGGCCATAGAAGGAGAGAAGCTGGGGCAGAATCCGGTAACCGATTTTTTGGCCGTGAGTTTTAGCGCTACCGATTATGTGGGCCACCAGTTTGGGCCAAATTCTGTAGAAGCGCAAGATACCTACCTGCGCCTCGATGGCGATATTGCCGAATTGCTGGCGTATCTGGAGAAGAACCTGGGAAAAGAAAATGTGCTGGTTTTTTTGTCGGCAGATCATGGCGGCGCGCACGTGCCTTCGTATATGCAATCGCTTAAAATACCGGCCGGCACCTTGCCCTACACCCAGCACGGCGATTCTATCCGCAGTTTCATGAACCGCACCTACGGCAAACAAAACTGGGTGCTGGCCTACGAAAATCAGCAAATATATTTAGATAGAAACCTGATCAGCAGAAAAAAACTGAGCCTGGCAGACGTGCAGCAGCGCATTGCCGAGTACGCGCAAAATTTAAAAGGCGTAAGCAGGGCTGTAACGGCCAATAATCTGGCCACGGCAGCCCAACCGGCGGGCTTTCTTCAGTTGCTGCAAAATGGCCACAACCCCCGCCGCTCCGGCGATGTGTATTTGGTGCTGCAGCCGGGCTGGTTTGAGGCATACGACGAAAAAATGCTTACAATGGGCTCTACACACGGCTCGCCGTACACATACGATACCCACGTGCCACTAATTTGGTATGGGTGGAAAGTGCAGCCGGGCCAAACATCAGAAAAAGTAAATATTACCGATATAGCACCGACCTTAGCCGATTTGCTACACATAATGCAGCCCAACGGTTGTACGGGCAAGCCGGTTTCTGTACCGGTTAAATAACCATAAAAAATAAAATTAACAGAGCTGCGCAAGGCAAAAAACGGAGTAACACAAGGCAAATTAAGATAACGGCACGCTAACTTTCGGTGTCTTAATAAGTAAACTAATTTAGTAATCTGTTATCTTTCAGTGCAGATTCTTACTTTCCCGCATGTACTTATGAAATACAATTTTATCGCATTGCTGATTCTGGCGCTTCCGTTTTTTGCTTCGGCGCAGCCAGAAAAATATTCGCGTGTTTCGTTGCCGGCCGATGCTGCCACTCTTGCCCGAATGCAGGCGATGGGCTTGGCCGTTGATCATGTGGTATACCGTGGTAATTCTGTAGTTGCCGAGCTGTCTGGGTCTGAATTGCAAAAGCTGCGCCTTGCCGGCATTCACTACAAAGAAGAAATAAACGACCTGCAGAATTATTATGCCGAAAGAGCCAGAAAAGACCTGCAAGAGGCAAAAAACAGGCAGCAACAGCTAAATAACTGCGGCGGATCTGCCGCGGCCGATACCGTGCAGGTGCCGGCTGGTTTTAGTTTGGGCAGCATGGGCGGCTTTTTTAAATACGAAGAAATGCTGGCCCATTTAGATACCATGGCAGCTTTGTATCCCCACCTGATCACCATAAAACAACCCATTGCCGGGCACCAAACCATAGAAGGCCGGCCTATTTATTGGGTAAAATTATCTGACAACCCGATGCAGGACGAAAGCGCTGCCGAGCCGCAGGTGTTGTACAATGCCGTACACCATGCCCGCGAGCCTATGTCTATGGCGCAAACCATTTTTTACATGTATTACCTGCTCGAGAATTATAACAGTAACGACCTGGTAAAAGATATTGTAGATAATACCGAGCTGTTTTTTGTACCCTGCCTAAACCCCGACGGCTATATTTATAACCAAACCATTGCCCCCAACGGCGGCGGCATGTGGCGCAAAAACCGCCGCGACAATGGCAACGGTACGTTTGGCGTAGATCTGAACCGCAATTATGGTTACAACTGGGGCTTTAATAACCTGGGCTCAAGTCCTGATGGGTCTACAGAGGTTTACCGCGGAACCGCGCCTTTCTCGGAGCCCGAAACCCAGGCAATGAAGTTTTTTTGCGAAACGCACCAGTTTAAAAACGCGCTAAATTCTCATGCTTTCGGCAACGTTTTAATTCATCCGTTCGGGCACGATTTTGATGTATATCCTCCGCCAGCCGATTCTGCCCGGTTTGTAGAGTGGGGCCTGGTGCTTACAGAACACAACAATTACGGCATGGGCACCACCCCGCAAGTGCTGGGCTACCTGGGCAACGGCGATTCTGATGCATGGATGTACGGCGAGCAAACCACAAAGCCCGAAATATACTCTTATACTCCCGAAACCGGCGGGCAAAACGATGGTTTCTGGCCATTGCCGTCGCGTATTATTCCGCTTGCCAAAGGCATGTTTCACACAAACCTGAACATGGCTTTACTGGCAAGGCAGGCAATTAAAGCCAAAGTTTCTGAAAGCGCGATGGTAGCCACTTTAACAGATTCTGTTCGGTTTAGCCTTATAAATCTGGGTTTGCAAAGTGGCGGCGCGGTTACGGTTTCGTTGCAGAGCAATAATCCGCTGGTAATTGCAACAGGTACGCCGCTGGTTTTTTCTGGCTTGCCAAATCTGGTTTCAGTTCCGGGTAGTTTAGGTTTTGAGTTAAGTTCTGGAATTACGGAAAATACCAGCATCGATTTTGAATTGATAGTAGAACAAGACGGCAAAACCTGGGTTACGCCAATGCAGCGGATTTATTACACATCGCCGCCGGTTTTGAGTGATCCGTTTTCTTCAGATCAGGGATTTTCGGGTAACTGGAGCCTTACTACTAACGAATATTATTCTGCTCCATCTTCCTTAACAGATTCGCCTGCCGGTAATTATCCGCCAAATGTTTTAAACACTACCATCTTTAATCAGGTGATAGACCTTACCAACGCTACCGATGCTTTTATTACTTTTTGGGCGAAATGGGATATAGAACGCGGCTGGGATTATGTGCAGGTTCGCGCCCTTCCGGCTAGCGGCGCGGTGGCGCTTTGCGGCCGGTACACCAAAACCGGAAACGGGCAGTTTCAGCCAAACGGACAGCCGCTTTACGATGGGCGTCAGCCGGTTTGGGTAGAAGAGCGCATGAGCCTGCAAGATTTTATCGGTCAGCAGATTGAGCTTGAGTTTCTGATTGTTACCGATAATTTTACCGAGCGCGATGGCTTTTATGTTGATGATCTGGAGGTGCATGTGCTCTCTGTTGCCGGGGTAGCCGGCCAGCTGCAGGAGCCGGCTTTTTCTCTTGGCCAGGCGTATCCTAATCCGGCAACCGGCACCGCTTCTGTTGCCTGGGAACTTCCCGTTTCATCATCCAGCGCCAAGCTTATTTTTACCGATGTGCTGGGCCGCGAAGTTTATGCCGGCACATTAGAAGGAACAAAAGGCGTAGCCAGAATTAATGTGCAGAATATGGCTGCCGGCGTGTATGGTTATTATATGAAAACAGGGGAGCTACGGTCTGCGGCCAAGCGGCTGGTGGTAGTAAAATAGTGCGCCGGGCTGCCGATTTACTGTTTTTTTCGAGCTTATTTATAGCGCTTTGCGCGGCAGCGCTTGGTGCGGCCACGTATGTGCTGTTGGGTAGCGACCTGAGGTTTAGAGTGCTGGGCTTTATATTTGCCGGTACGCTTTTTATTTACAATTCGCATGCCCTTTACACCAACCAACACCTGCAGGGCAAGCGCGCTACTGAGCGGCACAACTGGGTAAAAAAACGCCGTAATTGTCTTGTGGCGGCATCTTTTCTGGCCCTCGCAGCTTGTATATATTTACTCGATAGCTATAATTTTTCTTTTTATATCTGGTTGCTGCATTTGCTGGTGCTGGCCATTGGCTATACGGTACCGGTGGTGCCTTATAAAAAAAAATGGATAAACCTGCGCAGTGCGCCGCTGCTTAAAGTGTTGCTGATTGCCTATGTTTGGGCCGCCGTAACCGTGCAGTTGCCCTTGCTTAGCCAGGGAGTTTCGCTTGCCGATAGCTTCTCTTATTTTATTTTGTACGGCCGGTTTGTGTTTATTCTGGCCCTTGCTCCTTTATTCGATATAAGAGATGTAAAGCGCGATGCCGATGCCAAAATTATAACCCTGCCCACCCTTATAGGGCAACGTGGCTCCAAAGCATTTTCGGTTGTTTTATTGCTGATTTTTGCCGCGCTCGTTTTCCAGTATTACCAAACAGTTTTTGCTCTTGCCCTTTTTATTTCGGCTGTAGCGGCCATAATTGTGGTGCTTGCAGCCAAACAAGGCCAAACCGAACGCTTCTATTCGGGCTGGGCCGACGGCATGATGTTGTTGCAAGCCTTATTGGTAATTGCTGCCGATTTTTTCTTCAGATGAATTTTATTCTGGAAGAAAATAAATAAGGTTCAGAAAATGCCGGATCGTTCGTGCCCACTGCCTGCACATGCCGCATCAAAACATCGCCCGCGCACTCACTACTAAATTCCTGCCTGGCGCGGTAATTCCTGAAGAATAAGTGCGGTAGCGCTGATCGGTAATATTTTCTACACCAGCGCTAACTTCTAAATAATCGGTAAGCCGATACACCGATTTGAAATTGAATGTTTGCCAGGCCGGCGAATAGGGCAGGCCGTTGGTGTCCGGTGCATAAATTTGTGGCTTGTCCTGCTCAGAGAGCGCAAGGCGGCTGTTGCTTATCTCGCCGTTTAACTGCGCGTTTATTTCGGCGGTGAGTTTTTTGTGGTTCCAGGTTATGCGCAGTAATCCGAAAGCAGGCGCGGCATGACGTAGTGAAGAAACGTTGCCCGCTTCGTCTTCTTCTTTGCCGCGCTGGTAATTGTAGTTTGCCGAGAAACCGAAACCATGCGGTAGCTTTATCTGCAGGCTGGTTTGTAGCCCGTAAATGTAGCCGTAAGCGGAGTTTTGGATAGCCTGCACCTGGCTTAATTCTCCTGCAAAAAGCACACTGTCTTGCCCGTTTAGTTGGTAATCTCGCCGAATCAGGGCATTATCTAAATACGTATAATAACCGGTAATTTCTGCTTTTAGGTTCCTGCCAAATACCC
>JAFADQ010000103.1 GCA_023424725.1 Bacteroidota bacterium | reverse complement strand
CGGTATTATAGAGCACGAAGGAACGCTGGAATTGCTGCAGGACGGCTACGGATTTTTGCGCTCGCCGGAGTATAATTATATGGCCTCGCCAGACGATATTTATGTATCGCCGTCGCAGATAAAACTGTTCGGCCTTAAAACCGGCGATTCTGTAAAAGGCTCTATTCGTCCGCCAAAAGAAGGCGAAAAATATTTTGCCCTGCTAAAGGTAGAAACCGTAAACGGCCGCACAACAGAAGAAATTCGCGACCGCATACCGTTTAATAACCTTACACCACTTTTCCCGCAGGAGCGCCTTAATCTTAGCACCGCGCCAAACCAGCTCAGCACCCGTATTCTCGATCTGTTCGCGCCAATTGGTAAAGGCCAGCGCGGAATGATCGTGGCGCAGCCAAAAACCGGTAAAACCGTATTGCTGAAAGAGATAGCCAACGCCATTGCCGAAAACCATCCGGAAGTTTACCTGATTATATTGCTGATTGATGAGCGCCCCGAGGAGGTAACCGATATGGCGCGCAGCGTGAAGGCAGAAGTTGTTGCTTCTACCTTCGACGAAACCGCCGACCGCCACGTGAAAGTATCGAGCATTGTGCTGGATAAGGCAAAAAGGATGGTAGAGTGCGGCCACGATGTAGTAATTCTGTTAGACTCTATTACCCGCCTTGCCCGTGCTTATAATACGGTGGTGCCAAGCTCCGGTAAAATTCTATCGGGTGGTGTAGATGCCAACGCGCTGCACAAGCCGAAGCGTTTCTTTGGCGCTGCCCGTAACGTAGAAAACGGCGGCTCGCTTACCATTATCGCAACCGCTCTAATAGAAACCGGCTCTAAAATGGATGAGGTGATCTTTGAAGAATTTAAAGGTACCGGCAACATGGAGCTTCAGCTGGATCGCAAGCTGGCCAACCGCCGCATTTACCCGGCTATTGACGTGCCTGCATCGGGTACCCGTCGCGAAGATTTGCTGATGGAGCCTGCCGAACTAAGCCGCGTGTGGATTCTGCGCAAGTTTATGAGCGACATGAACTCGGTAGAGGCCATGGAGTTCTTGCGCGACCGCATGAAAGGAACCCGCAGCAACGAAGAGTTTTTGATCTCGATGAACGGGTAAAATGGTAGTGAGTATTGGGTATTGAGACGAAAAATACTACTGCCTGAATGCATAATTAAAAATATAGAAACGGCTCCCGGAGAAATTCGGGAGCCGTTTTTACCTTTTAGCATCAGCCATACTTTTCCTGATGTTCTTTCTTGAGCTTTATATAGTACGGGTCTTCTTTGGCTTTTAGGTAATAGCCGTAAAAAATGCGTGCCGATTGCGCTTTTTCGTTTGTAAGTGCATCTAGTTCTTGCGGCAATTGGTCTTTCCTGGACTGTTTTTCGGCCTCTGCAGAGGTTTCTTTCTGCGGATTGCTTTTGTATTTTTTGCCGCCTTTGTGGTTGGCATACCGCCGCGACCGGGTGTAGCCCATTTGCAGGAATTTTCGCGCCATGTCCATTCCAACAAAATCGTTTTGGGATTTGTACTCCAAAAACAGCTCATAAATTTTCTTTCCAGATTCTTCTGCAATTTCAGGAGTGCGAAAACGCCAAAAAGGAAGTATTTCCGATTTATAAGGTTCTACCATTAGTACGCCTTGCTCGCCGCGGCCAACCTGGTACAGCTCAGGGTTTTCGCGAAAATTTGTGTTCGCAAAATCTTGCTTGTAATTAAATGTTTTTGAGCTGTAACGCCTCGTTTTTTGGGTCATGCAGGGTGGTGGCTTTTTGTACGGTAAATTGTATGTTAGCAAAACGGTTTCTTTTGCCGGCAGGTTATTTTAAATGTTTGCCGGTTGCAAAAACGCTTGCCAGATTAATTAGAAAATGTATTTTTGCTCTGGATAAATTATAAAAAATAAGGTGATATGAAAAAATTATGTAAATCTTTCCCACTGGCCCTGGTGTTTATGCTGCTTTTTGCAACCGCCGGTTTTGCGCAAAACAAAGCAACGCTAAGCGGCAGCATCAAAAATCCGAAAGGTAAAAAAGTTTATCTGAGCACACACACCGATAATATTACTTTTAACCAGGTTATGGTAGATTCTGCCGCGCTCGATAAAAAAGGTAATTTCACTATGACCTTTACCTGGAACCAGGCAGGCGAAGCAACCTTTGCGCACGGCGACGAAATTGCGCATGTGTACTTAACGCCCGGCGATAATTTACATCTTACGCTTAATACCGCTCAGTTCGACGAAACCCTGAAGTTTAGCGGAAAAGGATCTGCAATAAATAATTTTCTGGCGCAGAAATACCTTCGCGAAGAGCAGTTGCAAATGCCGCGTGCCCTTGCCGCCAAAAAGACCGAGAACGACTTTGTGAAGTTTGCAGATTCGCTGCGCGATGCCGACTTAGCTTTTGTAGATAATTATTTCGCTAAAATTAAAACTGCCAACGATGCCGATATGGTGGTAGCCAACGCGCAAAAGGCCGCCGTAAAGTACAATTGGGCAGCCAGCCGCTTATTTTACCCAAACCTGCACAGTTATTACAACAAGCTGGAAGAGCCCTACAAACCCAACGAGAGCTATTATAATTTTCTGGAAGAAATGGTAAGCGAAAGAGAAAACAATAATCCTACAAACGCTTATCTTGATTTTGCAGAATCGTATGCCGATTATTTAACAGCCAAAGCCCGCGCAGAAGACGAAGAGCTAAAAAACGAACCCTACAGCAAAACCTATTTCGATGTAGTAACGCACCGCTTTACCGGTAAAACAAAGGCGTTTTTGCAAACCCAGGCGCTGTATAATGGCTTAACCATGGGCGGAGGCGCCGATGAAGTAGAACCGCTGATGGATTCTTATCAGACACAAACTGCAAAATGGCCCGAATACGTAGCTATTATTAACAAGGCGTATGAGCGCGCGTTGCCGCTAAAATCGGGAAATCCGGCACCGGATTTTACGGTTACAAACCTGGATGGGCGCAAATTAAAATTAAGCGATTACAAAGGCAAGGTTGTTTTTATAGATGTGTGGGCAAGCTGGTGCGGGCCCTGCCTTGGCGAAATTCCGCATGCTAAAAAACTTATGGATGGCCTTGAAGACGATGATGTGGTTTTCCTGAACGTATCGGTAGATCAGTCGGAAAAAGCATGGCGCGATGCCATAAAAAAGCACGACGTTAAGGGCAACAACGTGCTGGCCAACGGCGCATTTAAATCTGATATAGCGCAATCGTACAACATAAATGCTATTCCGCATTACATATTAATTGGCCGCGACGGACACATTATAAAAGCCAATGCCGGTCGCCCAAGCACAACTGCCCTGGACGAAATAAGGCAAGCGCTGCGGCAGTAAGGCAGCTATGGATCGTGAACAAGTTTACTTCTTTCTGTTGCCCACAGCTAAATAATAAATCTAATTAGCCTCTTAAAGCAATTTCCTTTTCCGAATCGGCTCACGGCGCAAGTTGTGGGCCGATTTTTTTATTTAGCATTTGCTGTATGTTATGTGCCAGTTCTATTTTAAATATTAATTACTTTTGTTAATTAATTACTTGTGGTTTTTAGGTTAGGCGCTTATAATCAGTTGGTTGTCTTTCGCAGGTATTTATAAACTCATATTTCTTTCTTTTGTCTGTTTTTTGCGTGTAGTGTTTTATGCGCTTGTAGTGTAGTTTAATGAAGTTTTATCTGCGTTTTTTCTTCCCGGTTTTGCTGGGGTTTTTAGTTTCCTGCTCTTCGGGTAAGCAATATTATTCCGGCAATCAAAACTGGGGCGGCTTTTATAATAGCTCTACAGTTACTACTTCCGGTTCTGAAAAAACCGCGGATAACGGCTTACAGAATGCAAGCCACCAGCCCGACGGACCGGTGTATGCATCTACAGAAAACATTATTGATATAGCCGCGCCCTCTTCTATTATTACACCCCTGCAGGGCTCAAAAATACCTGCGGCAGAGCCTAAAAACAGCCTAAACAAGAAAGAGCGCAAGCAATTGCGAAAGCTTATAAAGCAGGCAACAATTAAGGCCGAAGCTGCGGCGCCTCCCGGGCCCGGCTCAGAAAGAACCGTTAAGTTTGGGCTGGCCAGTGTAATTGCCGGCGTATTGGCTTTTGCTCCGTTTGTGCTGGGCTGGTCGCTGCTATTGGCTATTCCGTTTGCTATTATCGGTATCATTTGCGGCCGCGTGGCGCTGGATAGCCAGGTAGGAAATTACCGCCGCCGCGGGGTAGCATTGGCAAAAGCCGGCTTGCTTATGAGCTCGGTAGTTGGGGTAGTTTTAGTTATTATGGGAATTATGTCGGTAATAAATTCTAACTAAGGGCACGATTAAAGAGTTCTCGATCAAATAAACCGGCTCGGGCAATTTTTAATTTTTAGAGCCGGGTAAATCTTTTCGTTAACAGTCCGGGTTTTCTTCCGTACTTCTGCTTATTCAGCTTTTGCTAATCTTAAACCAACTGAATGAGTAAATTTACCAGCGCCCTACGCGGGATAGCCATGTTCAGGGCGCTGACTTACCGCAACTACCGCCTTTTTTTTACCGGCCAGGGCATTTCGCTTATCGGCACCTGGATGCAGCAAGTGGCCATTAGCTGGCTTGTGTACCGCCTCACCGATTCGGCGCTTATGCTGGGCACCATTGGTTTTGCCAGCCAGATTCCGTCTTTTTTGCTGGGTCCGTTTGCCGGAGTTGTTTCCGATAGGTTCAACAGGCATAAACTCCTTATTTTTACACAATGTTTATCGCTGGTGCAGGCCGGAACGCTGGCATTTTTGGTGCTCACAGGCCAGGTGCAAATCTGGCATTTAATAGCGCTTAGTATTTTGCTGGGTTCTATTAATGCTTTCGATATGGCCGCGCGCCAGGCATTTGTAGTGCAAATGGTAGATAAACGCGAAGATCTCAGCAACGCCATCGCGCTAAATTCATCGTTGTTTAACTCTGCCCGTTTGGTAGGCCCCAGTATAGCCGGCGTAGTGATTGCGGCGGTAGGAGAGGGCATGTGTTTTCTGATAAACGCGCTTAGTTATATGGCCGTAATTGCCTCGCTGCTGATGATGAAGTTAAAGCCATTTGTAAAGCAGGAAGAGCGGCAAAAGATATGGAAATCGATGAAAGAAGGGTTTGGCTACGCGTTTGGTTTCGCACCCATCCGGTCTATTATTTTGCTGATAGCGCTGCTAAGTTTGTTTGGCATGCCGTTTAGCGTGCTTTTGCCGGTTTTCGCGCGCGATATTCTGAAAGGCGGCGCCGAAACACTCGGTTTTTTAATGGCCGCTTCGGGCATTGGCGCCTTAAGCGGCGCTTTGTATCTGGCTAACCGCAAAACCGTTATCGGGCTTGGCCGAGTGATAATAATGGCTACTATAACGTTTGGCGCCGGACTCCTTGCTTTTTCTTTTTCCGAAAGCCTTGTCTTTTCGTTGTTTTTTATAATGATGGCCGGCTCGGGCATGATGCTGCAAATGGCCAGCAGCAACACCATTCTGCAAACCATTGTAGATAACGATAAGCGTGGCCGCGTAATGAGTTTTTACACCATGGCTTTTATGGGTATGGCGCCTTTCGGGAGCCTGCTCGCGGGCCTTGCCGCCGACCAGTTTGGCGCGCCCATAACCCTTGCCTGCTGCGGTTTGTTAGTGATGCTTAGTATAATTCCGTTTATGGTGCAATTGCCAAAACTGCGCATAATGGTACGGCCTATTTACCAGCGCCTGGGCATTTTACCCGAAATAGCGAAAGGCCTGCAATCGGCATCGAACCTAACCACGCCACCCGAAGAAAGGTAAAGGTTTTAACAAGCTGCAGAGGGCAAAAAACGGCATGAAAGAGGCTAAAATTAGTCTGTAATGCCCGGTTTTTTGGCCATCACAGCTTTGCCCTGCATTTGTATTTCTTTTCCTTCAGATGTTTTTACGCTGATAAAATTATCGGTTTCTTTTTCTATGGTAAAACCTGCATTTACAAGCAGTTGGTTAATTTCTTCGGGTTCGTAAAGAGTAAAAACCTCTTTGGTAAAGGGGGCATCTTTTACGGCATTTTTGGGTCTGTAACCTAACAAAAGCGCGCCGCCATTTTTTAGCACCCGTTTAATTTCCAGTAACTGATCGTGCGCCGACGGCCAGAAATACACCGTGTTAACGGCTATTACAAAATCAAACTCATCGTTTGCAAAAGGCATATTATCTGAATTGCCGTGCACTAAAGTAAGCTTGTTTTCTGCAATTAAGTCTTGGTTGTTTTTAAAAGCTTCAGTAAACATCGTTTCAGAAAAATCGAGACCTGTAACGGCCAAATTTGGCTCCAGCGCGAAGTAATCGTTAAAAAACTTACCGTTGCCGAAACCAATCTCTAACAGTTTGTTTTCAGGTTTTGGGGTAAGCAAACGGAATACATCTTGGTACATAACCTTGTTAGATTCGTTCATCAGGTTGCCTACATTAATGCCGGCATTGCCCGAAGGTTGCCTAAGTTGCCGGCCAAATTCTAAGTGCTGGTTGTTAGAAGAAGTATGCATAATTGTTAGCAAAAGGTAGTGGCAATTTAGGTATTCTAAACCAATTGCAGCTTTGGTTTTGTATGGGCAAAAACACCACTCTATTTCCCAACTATACAAGCGGTGCTGCGTACTATATGTCCTGCAATATATATGTTAAAGCATTTCAGTTTGCTATGCTTTTTTATTCACTAAACATAAATTTATGATCTCAACTGTACGTTTCTCTGCGCTGGGCCTTGCCTTGTGTTTAAGTGCCGCCTCGTGCACCTCCATGAAAAAATACCGCGAGCTGGAAGCACGCCGCGCCGATCTGGAAAAAGAAAAAAACATTTGCGACGAAAACCTGAAAGCCGCCACCGAAAAAATTCAGAACCTTACCTATAGCAGCGCCAACGAATCGGAAAGACTAAACCGCAGCCTTGCCGAGCGCGAACAAGAGCTAAAGGCCAGAGAACGCGATCTGCAATCTACCAAAGGCCAGGTA
>JAFADQ010000095.1 GCA_023424725.1 Bacteroidota bacterium | reverse complement strand
TGGCGCAAAATAGGAAGCGCTACGGCTTGCACATCTTCAATATCGGGCGAGTATTTTCCGTTAAGCAGCGCGTTGCACTTGGCGCCTACAATAAGGTGCTGCGATGCCCGCGGGCCAGCGCCCCACTCCAGGTATTGGTTGGCCTCTGCGGCGCCGCCGGTAGTGCTTGGGCGGGTTTTATGCACCAGGCGCACTGCGTATTCTACTACGTTATCTACTACCGGCACTTTGCGAACCAGATCCTGAAAAAACATGATCTCTTCCTTATTCAGCACATGCCCAACTTTTGCTTTCTGGTTGCTGGTGGTGGCTTTTACAATGGCCAGCTCAGATTCGTAGCTTGGGTAATCCAGGGTTATGTTAAACATAAAACGATCTAGCTGTGCTTCGGGCAGCGGGTAGGTTCCCTCCTGCTCTATCGGGTTTTGGGTTGCGAGCACGAAAAAAGGCTTCTCCAGCGGGTAACGCTTTCCGGCAACTGTAACCGCGTATTCCTGCATACTTTCCAGCAGCGCTGCCTGGGTTTTTGGCGGTGTACGGTTTATCTCATCGGCAAGAATAATATTACCGAAAATAGGCCCCGATACGAATTTAAAATTGCGTTCCTGATCCAGGGTTTCAGAACCCACTATATCCGAAGGCATCAGATCGGGGGTGAACTGTATCCGGTTAAAGGTAAGATCTAGCGAATCGGCGATGGTTTGGATAAGCAAGGTTTTGGCAAGGCCCGGAACGCCCACCAGCAGGCTATGGCCCTGGCAAAAAATAGAGGTAAGCACAAGGCGCACCACCTCGTCTTGCCCGATTATAATTTTAGATATTTCGGCAGAAAGACGGTTAAACGAATCGTGCAACGCGTCTGCTGCTTCTTTATCGGAGGTAAATGGCCGCATAGGGTCAGTTTTGAGGAGATTGCAGGATTGGACAATGGCTGTAAGCCGGATCTATTTCCAGGTAAACCGAGTTTTTGTTCTTCAGGAACCACTCGTCTACCGCTTTCGATTTTTCTTCGTTCAGAGCAGCCGCCGCTATTTTCTGATAATCGTCTTTTAAATTGGCCTGATGCGGAGCTATGCGTGTTTTCAGGTACAAAATGCGGCTGGCTTCTTTTCCATCTTCGGTGCGGTACGGCAAAGGCTTAGATATGCTGCCCACCTGCATGGTATCTATAGTAAAGAAAATTACCGGATCTATTTTATCTAACGGAATGCGGGTATAGCCAGAGCGGCCGTCTTGCAGCAAACCGCCGTTGCCGGATGTCATTTTATCGTCAGAATACTCTTTGGCAGCCTTCGCGAACGAGATACTATCCAGCAGAATACGGGTGCGCAAACTATCCAGGTATTGCATTGCGGCAGCGGCATCTATATCGCTGGTACCTGGTTTTATTAAGATGTGCCGCGAGTTATACTCTTCGCCGCGGCGCTCTATTAACTGTATCAGGTGGAAACCAAACTGCGACTCTATTACCTGCGAGGTTTGTCCCGGCTCCAGCTTTAAGGCCGTGGCTTCGTACTCGGGCACCAACTCGCGTTTCTTAAAAAAGCCCAGCTCGCCGCCTTGCCTTGCCGACACCGGATCTTCGGAAAATTGCTTTGCAAGGTCCTGAAAACTCTCGCCGGCCAATACGCGCTGCCGTAATGCTTCCAGCTTTTCGCGGGCCTGTGCTTTTTGCACTTTGCTTACCGGGGCCAGCTTCACAATTTGGCCAACCTCTACTTCCGTAGAAAAATACGGAAGGCTATCGGTAGGAATACTGTTAAAATACCTGCGCACTTTTAGCGGCGTAACCTGCACATTGGCGGTAATGCCTTCTTGCATGCGCTGAATTAGCATTTGGTTGCGCACTTCGCGTTTTAGTTCTTCTTTAAGCTGCTTTATGGTTTTGCCGTAATACTGCTCTAGTTTTTCGGCGCTGCCCACCTGGGTTATAAAGTAGTTCATACGGCGGTCCAGCTCGCCCTGCACAACGGCGTTCTCTATTTTTACAGAGTCTATTTCGGCACGGGCAAGCAGCAGTTTGTTCAGCACCATGCTTTCCAGAAACTGGCACGGCAAATCGCCTTCGTACTCTTCGCCGCTGGCTTTAAGTTGGGCCACGGCAAATTCCAGCTCCGATTTAAGGATAATCTGATTATCTATCTTGGCTATAATTTTATCCAGCACTACAGGCCCGGAGCCCGACGTTTTAATTATGCTGGGTTGGGCCATTATTTGGGTGCTGCAGCAAAAAAGAGCAAATGCTAATACCAGCGGATTTCCGAGCCTGGAGCAAGCCGCAGAAATTTTATTTATTGAGGATGATATCGGAAACACGTATTAGGTTAAATCTGAAATACAAAGGTACTAAAATGCCCGGTTATTGTACCATGAGGGCAAAAATGGCCCTCGCAGCCCCATTTACAGGTCAGGTAGTAAAACGAATACGATAGCCCCGTATTGTGCAGGAGCTATCGTATTACTGTTGGAATGGCTATCGGCAGCAATTAATTCTGCTTCACCAGTTTGTTTACTTCGGCTTCGTTTACTTTTACCGGGTATTTGCGGCGCAGCTCATCAAGCCATTGTTTTTCAAGGTATTGCTGATAATCGGAAGTGGCAACACCGCGGGCTTCGCTCAGCTTTTTGGGCTTTGGGTCTTCTACCTGGTGTATCTGAACATATACATGGCGGCCGTCTTGCTCAATAGTATACGTTCCAGGCTGCCAGTTTACGGCATCTACCAGTGTGTTTTCGCCTTTCTGGTATTTTTTCTTCGGATGAATTTTTACATTTAGCGGATTTCCCTGGTTCAGGCTTTCTTCCAGTGCGGTTAGCTGCCCTGTTGTGGCCTTAATGCTTACGGTGCGGGCATCTTTGCGCATGGCTTCGGTTTCGCCTTTTTTAGCGGCTTTGCCCGGGTTTGTTTTGGTGCTGATACGGTTGCTGCCGATGTTTTTAGAGGCCAGGTAATCGGCGGCGGCGGTAGCGCGCTGCTGGGCAAGCTTGCCTTTGGTGCCTTCGCGGCTATCTGTATTTCCGGTAAGTTCTATTGTCAGGGTAGTGTCGCTTTCCATAGCCTGTGCTAGTCTGTCGAGGGCATTTTTGGCATCGGCAGATAAAGTAGCTTTGCCTGACTCGAACTGTACTTTACCGAACTTGCCGGCGGCGTGCGTGTAGCGGCCGCTTTTCATTTGCTCTAACGCCTGGTTTAGCACTTCGGGGCTGGCAGCAGATACCACGGTGGCTTCGGCGCGGCGCTCCCACATATACTTGCTGTTGTTATTGTTAAAGTATGTGCGCAGGCCGGCGGTATCTTCTATCGCTCTCGACCATACTTTATCGTCCATTAACTGAAACAATAAAATGCCGTCGCGGTATTCGTTTATCAGCATGCGGTAATCGGTATATTTTGCTTCCAGTTGGTTTTTCTCGAAGTTAGTAACCGATTCTTCTACAAACTTATCGTACATGCTCTTCATGGCGATAGCCGGCGAGCCGCCTTTGCGGGGCTTCTGGTTGGCTTTAACGTACTTGTAAAAATCGCCGATAGAGTATTCTTTTCCGCCCATTACAAATACCGGCGCCTTCAGGTTTTTAGCGTTCGCATCGTAATTCCAGGTGCCGCGCAGCAAGGCAGAATCTGCTTTAGACAAAGCCTGCTCTACCACTATATCGAACTGCTGAAAGTTGTTTTCTTTCTTTACGCGCTGCACAAAAGCGGTTTTGTTAAGCTCAGAACGCGAGTCTTTGGCCACTTTTACTTTCAGCGAATTTTCTACTTCGCTAAACGCCGGCAGACTTTTGCGCTCCTGCAGTTTAATTATGTGCCAGCCGTAAGGGGTTTTTATGGGCTCAGAAACATCGCCCGGGTTTTTAAGCGAGAAAGCGGCCTCCTCGAAACTCGGAATCATGCGGCCGGTACCAAACCAGGGCAGCTCGCCTCCGTTGCTGGCCGAGCCGGCATCTTCTGAGAATTGCGATACCAGTTTGCTCCAGTCTTCGCCCTTCTGCACCAGGCTATGTATTTCGTCTATTTTCTTTTTTGCCGCGATAGAATCTGCAGCGGGCTGGCCCGGCGTGGCGCGCACCATTATATGCGATACTTTTATTTCGCCCTGTGCCGGACGCACGTTGTTTACTTTTATTAGGTGGTAGCCAAAGCGGGTGCGCACCGGCTTAGAGATTTGCCCTGCAGGTGTTTTGTAAGCGGCATCCTCGAAGGGGTACACCATTTGCAAAGCCGTAAAATAACCCAGGTTGCCGTTGTTGTCTTTCGCCGACGGATCTTCTGAATTTTCGCGGGCCAGCTTGCCGAAATCTTCGCCTTTTAGAGCACGCTCGCGCAGTTTCATGGCTCGGTTATACACGGCCAGGGTGTCTTTAGGGTCGGCTTCCGGCGATAGGTTAAGCAGAATATGCGAGGCGTTTACCTCTTTCTGCATACGCTCGTAGGCCTCTTTTACCAATTTATCGGTTACGCTTTTTTCGGTAAGGTACGGCTGGGCCAGTT
>JAFADQ010000065.1 GCA_023424725.1 Bacteroidota bacterium | reverse complement strand
TTATTTCAACCAACCTGGGCGGCCAACAACCAAATACGCACTACTCAATACGCCATCATGGAATACGATCCGATAAAGCGCTCGCTGGGCGATGTTTTTAATAAAACGCCTTTTTTGCGCAAGCTTTTTTATAACCTGCTCGATTTATTGTTGCTTCGTACCTGGCACGTACACAAAGAGCTGCGCGCCTGGGCCGACAATAAAAAGAACGAGCCCATAAAAATACTGGATGCCGGCTCGGGCTACGGCCAGTACAGCTACTTTATGTCGGGCATGAGCCCAAAATGGGAAGTTTTTGCCGTAGATGTTAAAGACGAGCAGGTGGCAGATTGCAACCGGTTTTTCTCTGAAATTGGCCGCGACAATGTAAAGTTTGAAGTAGCCGATCTGGTTACCTTTCAGCAGCCTAACACCTACGACCTTGCCCTTTCTGTTGATGTAATGGAGCATATTCTGGAAGATGTAGAGGTGTTTAAAAACATTCACGCATCGCTTAAACCGGGCGGCATGTTGTTAATCTCTACCCCATCCGACCAGGGCGGTTCCGATGTGCACGGCGACGAAGACGGTTCTTTTATAGGCGAGCACGTGCGCGACGGCTACAACATTAACGAAATACAGCAAAAGCTCCGCACCGCCGGCTTCGACAGGATAGAGGCGCGTTACTCGTACGGCATACCCGGCAAAATTAGCTGGCGCCTGAGCATGAAATACCCTATACAAATGCTGGGCGCCTCGAAGCTGTTTTTCGCGCTGCTGCCGTTGTATTACCTGCCGGTTTTCCCGCTCAGCTTTGTGCTTAACTGGCTCGATTCTAACCAAAAGCACCCAACCGGAACCGGTTTGATAGTAAAGGCCTGGAAGTAAAAGTTGAAACACAACCGTAGGGGCGAATTGCATTCGCCCTTCGTTTGAACACGATTTATACAACAGATATCAAGCCGTAATATTTCACAACCGGATAATCTGCAGGCAGCAAGAAACCGTGCATTACAAACTAAATTCAGGCAAAAACAATCTGCGAAATCAGTTCAATCCGCTTAATCTGCGGTTCAGACAAAGGGCGAAGGCAATTCGCCCCTACATGCCGCCCGCGTAAAACTCTGCTTCTCTGCGGTTAAACTCCTTCAAACTCCAAACTCCAAATCTTGAACGTCCCGCTGTATATCGCCAAACGGTATTTTCTGTCGAAGAAAAAGCGGCACATCATCAATATTATCTCTAATATTTCGATGGGCGGCGTGGCCGTGGGCACTATGGCGCTAATTGTGGTGCTGTCGGTGTTTAACGGGCTGGAAGAACTTATCCGCAGCATTTACGGCTCTTTCGATCCGGACCTGAAAATAGAGGCTGTAGAGGGCAAATCGTTTGCCGTTACAGACCAATGGCTCGACACTATAAACAATGCCCAGGGCGTGGCTTTTATCACTCAGGTAATAGAAGATAATGCACTGCTGCAATACCGCGACCGGCAACGAGTGGTGCGCGTAAAAGGCGTTACACCCAACTTTTTCAGGCAAAACAAAATAGATTCTACTATTACAGACGGCTCGCACGAATTAATGCGCCATGGCGGTTACAGGGCGGTTTTGGGGCGCGGCATACAGTACGATCTGGGAATTTCGGTAGATCATAACTTTTTGCCGCTGCAGTTACTGTACCCAAAAGTTAGCAAAGGCTTTACGCTTAACCCCGAAAATGCTTTCGTGAAACTGCAAATACTGGCCGGCGGAGTGTTTGCCATAGAGCGCCAGTACGACGATAATTATGTGTTTGTGCCCCTGCAATTTGCCGAGCAGTTATTTAGCTACGGCAACAAGCGCACGGCCATAGAAGTAAAAGCCGCCAAAGGAAAACCGATAGCAGAGCTGCAGAAAGAACTGAAAAAACTGCTGGGCCCGGGCTTTAAAGTACTTAACAGCGACGAGCAGCATGTTAGTTTGCTGCGCGCCGTTAAGGTAGAAAAACTGTTTGTGTTTATCACCTTCGCGTTTATACTCACTATTGCCTCTATCAACATCTTTTTCTCGCTTTCGATGTTGGTGATAGATAAGAAAAAAGACATTGCCATTCTTTCGGCTATGGGCGCCACATCGGCAACTATCCGCAATATATTTCTGGCAGAAGGCGCGCTTATTGCTTTCTCTGGCGCTTTTATCGGGCTTTCTTTAGGGTTTTTAATTTGCTGGGTTCAGCAAACGTTTGGCCTTGTAAGCATGGGCATGCAAACCGCCATTGTAGATTCTTACCCGGTATTAATAAAAGCATCCGATTTTGTAATGACTGGTATTACTATTCTGGTTATTACCGTTATTGTATCTATACGCCCGGCGCTAAATGCAGCTAAACTGGCCAAAGCCACGGAGCTATAAAACAAAAAGCTCCGGCGTTGCACGTGAAACCACCGGAGCTTTATTTTTGGGCTGCAACGGCCGTTTTTTTGCCTGCCGCAGCCTGAGTATTTCTTATCTGGTAACTATTAGCCGTTTTACCACCGTTTTTTGCTGCTGCGTGGTAAGTTTTACAAAGTAAATGCCGGGGCTAAGGTTTGCCACGCGCAGCTGATGCGATTTTTTATGCGTCGCTGCTTCTATTACCTGCCTTCCCAGCACATCTATTACCGCAACCGCAACCGCCTGGCCGCTATTAATCTGCACCAATTCTTTAGCCGGGTTCGGAAACACCTGCACCTGAAAAGATTCTTCTACAGAGGCCATAACTATATGGCTAACAATAGTATCGGGGCTAAGCATTTGTAAACCGCCGCCTCTGGTTCCTACTACCAGTTCGGGCAACTGGTCGCCGTTAAGATCGGCGGCAGCCAAAGATGGCGAGTGCCCAAAAAACCAGGATTCCCTTTCAGATGTTATATCGCTTATCACCAGTTTATCTACCGCCTGCAATGTGCCGGGTTGGTTTTTAAAATCGGGGAATATGCGCACTTCGCCCCTGAAATCGGACACTACCAGATCGGCAGTTCCGTCGTTATCGGCATCTATCACCACCGGCGAAATGTCTCTTCCATAAAAATCGGAACCATCTAAGCCGCCAAAAGAACCGTTTTCGAGGGTGTAAACAGGCGAGGAGTTGCTGCCGGTGTTGCGATAATACTTAAGCCTGCCCGAGCTCGTGCCGATAAGCAAATCCTGTATGCCATCGTTATCCATATCGGTAAAACACGGAATCTCGAAGGGAGCAGAAGAAATACTGTCGGGCATGGTTTGCATAGCGCCAAAAGTTACGCTTGCACCCGCTGGGGCTGTGTTTAAGAAATAACTGATGTTGCCCGTTAACGTTCCCGAAGAAAAATCTACTGCTGAAAACAACAGATCCTGGGCGCTATCGCCGTTAATATCGGCCACTACAGGTTTAAGGTGCAAAAAAGTCTGGCTGCCGAAGTTAAGGTAATCGGAATCTGTGAGCGTAAAAACCGGATTGGTGGCTGTGCCCTGGTTGGTATACAGCGCAAATGTAGCACGAACGCCGGTGGCCGTGCTGCTGTAACTATTTCCCACAATCATATCCAGGTCGCCGTCGGCATCTATATCTATAAAGGCAGCCGAGGCGCCGTTGCCCAAGTCTATCATGTTATCCTGCAGAAAATCTTTTTGCTGAAACTCGAATACCGGAACTGCCGCGGTGCCCTGGTTGGTATACAACCAGGCCGATTCTTTATAATCTATTATAGTATCGGCAAGGGTTAGGCCAAACAAATTAGGCGCCACGATAAGGTCTTTTTTACCATCAAAATCCAGGTCTTCGTAATATGCGGCCGGAAAAGCATTAGCATTGGTGGGCCCGGTACCGGTAGGAAAACCAGTGGTTAAACTTTGCATATTGGCTGCGGTTGGCGTGCCCGTATTGTGCAGGCTGGTTAAAAAAGTACAGCCCTCGTCGCCCCATAAAAGGTCTTTTACCTGGTCGCCGTTAAGGTCTATTGCCAGTAAGGAGTAGCCTCCCTGGTGCAGCACGCCGTTATCTTCCTCGGGGCCCATAGGGCGGCAAGAGGCATTGGCGGCAAAAATAAAACTGCCGCAGCCGCACTCGGTAAAATTGCCCCAGTTGTTGGTTTCTTTCACGAAGGGCGCAAGGCCGGGCACGCCGGTATTATCCATGCTCAGGTTGCGGTACCAGGTTACCTTATCCATATCTACCGCCAGTATGTCTATGTCGCCGTCGGAATCTATATCAGAAAAGGCCGAAATATGCGAAGACGGAGTTAAAATATTGATGTTGTTATTAAAGTCTAACCGGGCAGAGGCCAGTTCCCATTTCATTCCTTGTGCCGGGGTAGATATGTTGCGAAAAACCTGCACGCCGGGCCCCGTAAAGCAAAAAATATCTTTGCGGCCATCGTTATCGTAATCTACCAGCAATGCCCAGTGAAAAATATCTGCCGGAAAGGTTTTTTCATATTCGGGTGCGTATTGCCACTCCCATTGCCCGTTTGTTTCTACGGCCAGATAAGTTAAAATACGGTTTTGCCCGCGCTCAAAAACAAACAGGTCCGGAACAGCATCAAAATTAAGATCTATTGTAGAAAACTGCGGATTGTTGAGTCCGCCGGCCCAGGCATTTTTTAAGGGCTGCCCGTTATGGTTTACTGCCACATCGGTTTTAAATTTATACAGCGGATGCGTATACTGGGCTGCGGCGGGCAAAAAACACAGCAGCAGGGCACAAATCAACAGGTTATTTTTCATCCGGATTTTTATTGGCAATTAATTCTGAAACCTTCTTCTTCACTTTTAATTTTAATACCCGGATCTGCCACCCGTGTTAATTTAAGGCGCAAAGCTTCGGGTTGAGGGAATAACGATTTCTGTGTAAGATATAAAATTAAACCTAAAGCAATGAGCAGTAAGCTACCACCCTGCTGCAACGGCGCTTAACAAATATAAGCTGTAGCGGCCAAAAAACCGGCTGCCGCACACCAAAACCTGTGTATACTACTGCTTATTTAAAAGACGCTATAAAAGAAGTAAACGTTTGCTGGCCGCAAAAAATAAAGGCCCGCAGAAATACCGCGCGCCTTAAAAAAACCGGTTTAAATTTTAATTAGGAGAAGTAATTAGTTAGGCCAATAATCAGAACTCCGACTTAAAATCGCGCAGCAGCGGCAATTCCTGGTCTTTTTCTGATACGATGGGGTTTTCTATTTGCCAGTTTATTCCAATCTCGGGGTCGTTCCAGTAAATACCGCCTTCCATGTCGCGGTTATAAAAATCGGTGCATTTATAGCTCAGTATGGTATTTTCTTCCAGGGCAACAAAACCATGCGCAAAGCCTGAGGGCACATACACCATGTTTTGCTTTTCGTGGTCGAGCAAAAAACCAGCCCAGCGGCCATACGTTGGCGATTCTTTCCGGATATCTACCACCACATCCATACCGCGGCCCCACACTACGCGCACCAGCTTTACCTGGTCGTACGGCGGGTTCTGGAAATGTAGCCCACGCACTACGCCGCGCTGCGAAATGCTCTGGTTATCCTGCACAAAAACATCTCTAATACCCGCTTCGGCAAATGTTTGCTGGTTATAAAACTCCAGAAAGCTGCCCCTCGAATCGTGAAAAATACGTGGTTCAATCTCTAATACGCCTTCTAACTCGGGGTGCTTTATTACTTTCATGGTTTTAGTTACCGGCTTTGCTTATCCGGCCAATTGCTTTACGGTATTTTTCTATTATTATACGGTCGTCGAACCTGGTTTCTGCCAGTTTACGGCTTTCGCGGCCCATTTGCTGAAGCTCTTTTTCCGGCAAACTTAGCATTTCGCGCATAGCCCGGGCAAGGCTTTTAGCGTTTCGGGCTTCGCAAAGATAACCATTACGGCCATTGCTTACGGTGTCTTTACAACCGGGCACGTTGGTAGTTATAACAGGTTTGCCCATCGCAGCTGCTTCCAGCAGGGTTTTGGGCGTGCCTTCGCGGTAAGAGGGCAGCACTACGCAATCGGCATCGGCAATTATTTTATTTACCTCGTCTGATGTGCCCAGGTATTCTATTACAC
>JAFADQ010000041.1 GCA_023424725.1 Bacteroidota bacterium | reverse complement strand
GACACAAACGAGGGCGAACACTGCACCAGGGCCGCCCTCGTCAGTGTCGTCACTGACGATAAGCAGAAGCTCATTTGTCATCTTCTATTGGTAACAGAAAATCTGATGCTGTTCTCACAACGACAAGAATTGATGATTTTCGGCACCGTAAATAGAAATTAAACATGGTCTAACTATGGCTCTACAATACTTTTTTATGCCAGTTAAAATAAAAACCCGGTTACTCTTATTGTTTCTCCTTTTTCTGCTGTTGGCCTGCAATCAGAAAAAGAAAGCCGCCGATGGACAGGTAATCGCGGTGAAAGACGGCGACACCATCGAGATTTTGGAAAACGGGCAGCCACTGCGCATAAGGCTGGCAGAAGTAGATGCTCCCGAGAAAAACCAGGACTTCGGAACACAGGCAAAAAAATACACTTCAGATTTGAGCTTTGGCAAACAAGTGCGCCTGATACGCCACGAAACCGACAGGTACGGCAGGGTAGTAGCCACTGTTTTTTTGCCCGATGGCCGCTCGCTTAACGAAGAACTGGTGAAAAACGGCTTTGCCTGGCATTATACAGATTATTCTAAAAGCACAAAGCTGGCCAACCTGCAGGCCGATGCCCGAAGATACAAGCGCGGCCTATGGGCGCACCCAAACCCATTGTCGCCCTGGGAATTCAGGAAAATGCAGCGCGAAGGAAAATTTAAAAAGAAGCCTGCAGCGCCCAAAAAACAGGCCGTTACAGGCAAACCAACCGATAGGGTGTGGGTTTGCAGCAGCAAAACAGTAAAATTTTACCACATAGACCCTGCATGCGGCAGAATAAAATCGTGCAGCAAATCTATAGATAAACTAACCCTGCGGCAGGCAACCGCTATTGGCAAAGGCAAGCGCTGCAGCGTGTGTGGCTGATTTTACCTGAAAAAGCGATTTATAACCCACAGCACCGCCGATAGCAAAATGCTTAAGATCAGCATACTCACTATTGGGGAATAAAACCGGAAACCCTCGCGCTCTACCCTGATATCGCCGGGAAGCTTGCCAAACCAGTTTACTTTATTTCCTCCAAACCAGATCAGCGCTCCGGCTACTGCCAGAATTATTCCGATGATAACGAGGTATTTTCCGATAGGCTGCATATTGCAATTTTTGTGCTGTTAGCGGCTAATTTGGGTAAAATGTTTCGGAAAGCCAGATCAGAATTTAATCCGGGTGTGCAAATTACCTTCTGGTAGCCCACAAATTGGCCCTTACAGCCTTAAATTCCGGTTCTGAAATTTGCTCAAATTAATAAAAAACAAAAGCCGGACATACGCCCGGCTTTTGTTTTATCTGCTTGTTTGTTTGTTATTTCTGAAGAAGGATCTGCTTCACTAAAATACCTTCTTTGGTTTGTATGTGCACTACATAGGCGCCGGCAGCCAGGTTAAACAGTTCGGCTTGTGCCACTGTGCCTGTATTTACCGTTTGCGCAGACACTGCCTGGCCAAGGCTGTTGTAAATAGTAAGCTGCGCCTTTTGGTCTGCAATGCGGCTAAGATCTATAAACAGTTTGCCCTGTGTAGGGTTAGGATAAACGGTTACCAAATTAGATAACTGCTCGCTTACCCCGCTTACCATAATGGTGGTTGATGATGTAGACTCGCAACCATTATTATTAACCACCAGCGTAACCACAAAACTGCCGTTATTGCTAAAGTTAACGGTAGGGTTTTCGTCGGTAGATGTTGCCGGCGATCCGTTATCGAAAGTCCAGGTATAAGTAGCGCCAGTAGCTACCGGATCGAAGGTGTACGAGCTGCCGTTGTTTGTAAACGTAAAGGTAGCGTTAGGCTGTGGCGTTACAGTTACGTTAATATTTAGCGGGCCGCTAACACAACCTCCATCCGACATCGACAACTGATAAACGCCGCTGTTAGCTCCTGTAACGTTGGTTATTACCGGGCTTGCGTCGTTAGAAGTGAATGCCGCGGGGCCGGTCCAGTTATAGTTTCCGGCAGCGCCGCCAGGGTTAAGCTCCAATGTTTCGCCGGCACAAACCGACATCGTGGTTGGAAGATTTGGCAATTGTGGCGCTTGTAAAACCTCAACAGTTGTAGTTTTCATGGTTGTGCAGGCATTTCCATTCGATCCGTAAACGGTGTACGTAGTGGTAGCTGTTGGCGACACTACAATATCGCTTGTTGTTTGCCCTGTAGACCAGGAGTAGGTTGTAGCCCCCTGCGTAGTAATGGTGGCATTTTGTCCGCTGCAAATTGGGCCGCTGTTAGAAATAGACATAACAGGCGAGTTGGCTACAGAAACCAGGACCATGCCGGTAGTGCTGCAGTTATTGGCATTGTTTACCGTTACCGTATAAATACCGGCTCTGTTTGGCCCTACATTATTAATAGTGGCGTTTTGGTTTGTGTTAAAGAAACCAACTGGTCCGGTCCAGGTATAGGTATCGGCTGCTAAGCCTGCAGCTTCCAGAGTTAGGGTATTACCGGTGCAAACCGATAAGGTAGGATCTACAATAGGGTTTACAGGGCTTTGGTTTACAGTAACAGTTATGGTATCGGAGTTGCTGCACGAAGAGCCGATGGTACCGGTAACTATAAGTGTAGTGTTGGCATTTGGGCTTAACGTAACAGAGTTGCCTGTAGCGCCATTAGACCATGAGTAGCTGTCGGCGCCGGTTGCGTTAAACGTAACAGACTCGCCGCTGCAAATTGTGCCGGCAGTAGAGGTTACATCAATCGGCACGGTAGGCACTACGGTAACCGTAACTTCTTCCTCAACAGTACAGCCCGCAGTATTTGCGCCGGTTACGGTATAAGTTGTGGTGGTTGCAGGCGTTACGTTTGCGCTCGCGGTTAAAATATTGCCCGGCATCCAGGTATAGGTATCAGCTCCGGATGCTACTAAGGTTGTGCTTTGTCCGTCGCAAATCGTAATGTCCTGCGAAGAAGTAAAACCAATCAGGGCGTTAGAAGTAATTACCTGAGAAAACTCATCGTTAGTTGTATCATCGTCGTCTGTAAGGCCGGTAGTAATAGTGAGAGTATATGCTCCCGGCATGGTAAAGGCATGCTCTGTGGTAAAGCAAAACGGTGCCGTTGCGCCAGGTTGTATAGTACCCGTAAAGGTTTCTGTTACGGCTGTGCCCGCATCTACCTGATACGTTACCGCAAAATTAGAGATGGGAGTAAGGCCTTCGTTAGACAATACCACGCAAATGCTTTGGTTTGATGTAGCGCAAATAGTAGAAGAAGGCGAGGTTACAGAAGTAACAGAGGCATCCTGAGAAGAGAACAGCGCAGGCCCCGACCATTTGTATATACCGCCCGTGCCGCCTGTGCCGGTTATGCCGCCTGCCCAGCCGGTGGTGGGGTTATAAAAAGATACGTGGTTGTACGTAGTTCCGGTATTTATGGTGTTCCAGGTGCTTCCCTGATCTAAAGTATAGCTGGAGCCGTTGCCAACGCTAACCCAGGTATCGGTAGTGGTTGGTACGCCCGAAATATCGGTAGTATATAAAGTGCCGGTATAGGGCACCGCCGACCATGTAAGGCCGCCATCGGTAGTTTTTACTATAGTTGAACTCCTGCGGATAAGTCCGTTGTTAGCATCGGTAAATTCAATATCGTGCATGGCGTGCGACAAAGAAGTACCGGTTAAGCCGGTAGTGGCTACTGTCCAGGTCTGGCCCATATCGGTGGTTCTGAAAACCCTTCCGTACACGGTACCGAACCAAAAGTTATTTCCGTGCGCCGAGTACATATTAATAACACCGTACTCGTCTGCGGCAAGAGCTGCCGGCAAATTGGTAGAAGTTAACTGGGTCCAGGTTAGTCCGCCGTCGCTGGTAGTGTATGCTTCGTGAATTCCGCCTATCGGGTCGCCTATTGCAAGTCCGTTATTGGCATCGAAGAAATGTACATAATTAAGAAAGCTTACAGGGTTGGTAAATCCGGTGGTAAGCTGGCGCGTCCAGGTGGTGCCGCCATCTGTTGTGCGGTACACCCGGCCCATTCCTATTACAGGCCCGTACATAGAAACCCAGGCTGTATCGGCGTTTATCGCGCTTACATTAGATGGGGTGTAATCAGAAATTCCGGTGTCGGTAATGGTGCCGGCTGTCCAGGTGGTGCCGCCATTGGCGGTTCGGGTAAATGCCTGAGAGTTACCCAGGTTATCGTCTGCCACTGCCCATGCAACCTGGGGCGAAACAATATTCACGTCGTGGATGGCAGTACCCGACGGAAGGCCCGTGTTTTGCAGCGTCCACTGCGCCTGAGAGGCGAGGCTCACCATAAAAAGTGAAGCAAGGGTAAATATTTTTTTCATAGAATAAGGGTTGTTTTATTTATTCAATTTTTACTCTGCACGACCAATATAGGGAAACTGATTTATATTAATAGCAACTTTAGTTGTGTTTTTATTCTTAGCAATGCTAAAAGAGAAGGTTAAATACAGATTTTGTCCCTTTACAGCTCTCTAATGCGGTTTTAATGCCGATTTTAAGTCAGAAAATTTATTCCAATTACTTCTGAAAAAATTATTGAGCACAATAAGAATTTGTTTTACTACACTAACTTTAGAATAGTACAAAACTATATGAACATCTACTTTACCCATAATAAATAAGACTCAGGCTAAAAAACAGCCCAACCCTTAATTTATATTGCCGTATGTATATTATTTAAGGTAGGCACTTAACGATAGGAATTTAGTAAAATAATTATAAAAATGCTGCCAGAGAATTTTATGGTTGGGACTGTTGGGAATGAGAAATCTGCTTTAAGAGCCGGGTTTTCTGGTATATCTGGCGATCTTCTGGCCGGCATTAAAATTCAGCAAGCCACTTTAGACAATACGCGCTTTATGCTCGAGGCCTTGCCGCAAATGGCATGGTCAGCCAATCGTAACGGAGAAATAGAAATTCTGAACAGCAAGTGGTACGCATATTTTGGCCTGCCGGAATCAACGTATATAAGCTGCAGAAAAATATTGTCGTTTCTTCATCCAGCCGATCTGGTTAGAATGCAATTAACCTGGAATGCTGCAAAAACCACCGGAACCGTTTTCGAAATGGAATACCGTTGGTTGCGTGCATCGGACAATTCGTACAGATGGCATTCCGGCCGGGCCGTTCCTGTAAAAGATAAATCAGGCAAAATAATACAATGGATTGGCACCTGCACCGATATTGAAGATCAAAAACAAGCCGAGCTAGCCCGCTTGTTGCAGCAGGAAGAGGTTAGGCAAATTCAGGACGATCTGGACAGCTTTATTTATGTAGCTTCGCACGATCTTAAATTGCCCGTTGTAAATACGGTGGCCTTATTTGCCGAGTTGCTAAGCACCGTACAGTTTAAAGATTCTGAAGGTTTGCGCATGGTGCAGATGATAAAAGAATCGCTTAACCAGATACAAGAAACTATTCAAGACCTGGGCGAAATTGTAAAAGTGCAGCGCGCCATAAATACAAATGTGGCTAATGTAGATATTGCCTCGGTGCTGGAAGAAGTAAAAAACGAACTTGCCAACGAAATTTCGGCGTCCGGAGCAATTATTAATGCCAATTTTAAAGAAGTAACTACCATCTGTTTTTCGCAGCAGAATTTTAAAAATTTGCTGTACAACCTGGTTTCTAACGCGGTAAAATTTCGCGACAGCAGCCGCGAGCTTCGCATTACTATAAAAAGCTGGATAAAAGATAGCTCTGTTTGCCTTTCGGTATCAGATAATGGCGTAGGCTTAGATACCAAACGGTACGGCGACAAATTATTTCAGATGTTCAGAAGATTTCATAACCACGTGCCGGGTGCGGGCTTGGGCCTTTACCTGGTGCACCGGGTAATGAAAAACAACGGCGGATCGGTAGAAGTGAAAAGTAAACCCGGCAAAGGCGCCGCTTTTACCTTATGCTTTAATCAAAAGAACGAAAATGGATACGGGGAGTAAGAAAAAATTGCTAGATAGAGTTCTTTTGGTGGATGACGACGAAACCACGAATTATATAAATACACGGGTTTTGGGCAAAGCCGAAATTGCCGCCCACATAGACGTGGTAAACAACGGCGAAGAAGCCCTGAAGTATTTGCGCACCCAGGCTCCGCCCGAAGCCGGTAAGAAATTTATGGCGCCCGACCTGATGTTTGTAGATATAAAAATGTCGGTAATGGATGGGTTTGAATTTTTAGAAGAATACCGCAGCCTGAGCCCCGAAATGAAAGCCTCTAAAGTAATTATGCTCAGCTCTTCTGCCTCGTTTTACGA
>JAFADQ010000407.1 GCA_023424725.1 Bacteroidota bacterium | reverse complement strand
ATAATCAGCCTTCGGCAAGGGTTGTTTTGCTAAAAGCGCTCGATACGGGTTTTGTTTTTTTTACGAATTACGAAAGCCGCAAAGGCCAGGAATTGCTGCAGAACAACAAAGCCGCTATTACTTTTTTCTGGCCCCAGCTAGAGCGGCAGGTTAGAATAGAGGGAACGGTAGAAAAAGTAAGCGATGCAGAATCGGAAGAATATTTCTTAAGCCGGCCCCGCGGAAGCCAGATTGGCGCCTGGGCATCGCCACAGAGCAAACCCATAAGCAGCCGCGAAGCGCTGGAGCAAATAGTAGAAGACCTGGAAAATAAATTCTCGGGAACTGAAAAAATAAACCGGCCGGCGCATTGGGGCGGCTACAGGCTTATGCCAAATAAAGTAGAATTTTGGCAGGGCCGGCCAGGAAGGCTGCACGACCGGCTGCTTTATACTGCCAGCAACGGCACCTGGCAAACTCAGCGATTGGCTCCTTAAATTTTATTTTAAAACCAGAAGTTATAGCCGCCAAAGGTGTGCCAATAACTTTAAATAATAAATTATACTCCACAAGAACACGGATATAAAATGGCAGAAATTAAGCCTTTCAGGGCATGGCGCTATAACGATGTGCTGGGCAATAGCATAAACGAACTTACGGCTCCTCTTTTCGATGTAGTGTCGGATAAACAGCGGAAAGCGCTATACCAAAATCCATTAAACAGCATTCATTTATCGGTGCCTTTGGGCCGCGTTCCGGCAACAACCGCAAAAGAAACGCTGGAGTTATGGAAACAAAAAGGAATTCTTCAGCAAGACAGACTTCCGGCCATTTACCCATATTACCAGTATTTTAAGCTGCCCGGCGAGAAGCGCGAATTTTGCCGGAAAGGATTTATTTGCCACGTTAAAGCCTACGACTGGAGCGAGGGAGAATTGTTGCGCCACGAAAACACCATTCCCGAATCTGTAAACGACCGCATAGAGTTGCTGGAGAAAACCCTGCTGCACAGCAGCCCAACGCATGGCCTCTACACCGATCCGTTTTTTGAGCTGGAGCAGATAATGGACGAAACCATGCACGCGCCCATTTACGAAACCGAAGATTACCAGGGTGTGCGCGATGTGCTCTCGGTAATACAAGATGCGGCCGCCATCCGGAAGTTTATAGAAGTAGTAGCAAAAACTAAAATATTATTAGCCGACGGGCATCACCGGTACGAAGGCTCGCTGCAATACCGCAAAAAAATGAGGGCTGCAGACCCCAATTATACGGGCACCGAAGCCTATAATTATCACCTTATGTATTTAACCAATACGGAGGCCGACGATTTACGCATTTTGCCAACGCACCGGCTCCTTTCCGGAATAAATATTTCTGTAGAAGAATTATTGTCCCGATTAGAACCTTATTTTTTCATACTTCCGAAAGAAGACCCGTTTGAGCTAAACGAAGTAATATCGGGCAAGCAATGGGCATTTGGTTTGTATATCGATGGTCAGGCATTTAAAATAAGGCTGAAACCAGAAGCACATAGGCTACTTGGGTGGGATGTGCCCGCGCCCGTAAAAAACCTGGACCTTACCGTTATGCATTATTTTGTGTTGCAGGAAGTTCTCGGAATACCCTTCGAGGCCCAGCGAAACAGCAGCAATATTAAGTATGTGCGCAATTTTACCGAGTGCATTTCTAAAGTAAACTCAGGCGAGGCCAGCATAGCGCTGATTACCAACGAAGTATCTATGGATCAGGTGAAAGATGTTTGCTATAGCGGCGCCATTATGCCACAAAAATCTACATTCTTTTATCCCAAAGTTATCTGCGGATTTTTATTCAGCTCTATTCAGCCCGATGAATTTGAATCGTTCTATAATCCTCTCGTCTAATTCGCCGCGCCGGCAGGAGCTGCTAAAGGCGCTGGGCTTTAGTTTTGAGGTGAAAATTAAAAACACCGAAGAATCTTTTCCGGACGATATGCCCTGCCCCGGAGTGGCAGGATATTTAGCCGAAAAGAAAGCTGCCGTTTTTTCTGAAGAAGAAATAGGAGAATCGGTTTTAATTACCGCCGATACCGTGGTTTGCCTCGGAAACCAGATACTAAACAAACCTGCCGATGCCAAAAATGCCGCCGCCATGCTGCAACAACTTTCGGGCAAAGCGCACAAAGTTATTACCGGAGTTTGCTTACGCTCCGCAGATAAACAAATTGCTTTTTCTGACGAAACTACCGTTTATTTTAAACCTCTCACAGAAGAAGAAATTCAGCATTACATAGCCACCTGCAAACCTTTAGATAAAGCCGGCGCTTACGGAATTCAGGAATGGATTGGGATGATGGGAATAGAAAAAATAGAAGGCTCTTATTATACCGTTATGGGTTTGCCCGTGCACCGGCTTTGGGATGAGCTAAAGAGGTTTTAATTTCTGCTTATAAAAAAATTAAGCTGCGGCGGACATGTTTTTGGCTTTCGCAGCTTTATTTATTCGTGCTTTAGAATACCTGCAAAGGCCAAAAAAAGGCCTACCGGAACCCAAAGTACCTGAATTTTGCCGGCGAGCCCAAACTATCGGCTGTAACTT
Organism: Bacteroidota bacterium; assembly: GCA_023424725.1. Lineage (GTDB taxonomy): Bacteria > Bacteroidota > Bacteroidia > Cytophagales > Hymenobacteraceae > JAFADQ01. Next base: position 992 of record JAFADQ010000407.1, on the reverse strand, counting down.
CTACCAGCACAGAATCGCCGTTTGCGAAATACGTAAGCGAGTGCTGCCACTGCGTTGCATCTGCCGACGGCCCAAATGTAACAGTGCCGTTTGCGTTTTGTGCATCATCAAAAAAATACCCCAAATTGCCAAGGTACTGAAGGGTGGTATCGTTTATTAAAATTACAGGAAAAATAATGGTATCCGGAATTACGGTAGTCGTGTTATTCCAGGTTACCTGGTTATTCATAAAAATGAAAGTGTCGGCAATGTAATTAGTGCCCGGCAGAATCTTAATGTTCTTAGAAATAGTTTCTGCTTCGCCGCTTTCTAAAATACCTTTTAGCGTAACCACATGAGTGCCTGCCAACGGGAATTTGTACCGGATATCTTTAGCTGTTGAAACAAAATTCTGGTTAATGCTCCACTCAAAATCTGAAGCGCGGTAAGAAATATTTTTAAACAGAACGCTATCGAAAAAGGTGTAATTTCCCATAACAGCGAATTCTATAACGGGAGGGCCGTCATTATTTACGTCGGCCGGAGGAGGCAAGGTTGGCAGCGTTTCTTCGTCTTTACTGCAAGACGTGATAAACAGCGCCGCCGCTATGCAGCTAAACGTTAAAAAAATAGAAGCCGAATTTAAAATTTTCATGTGGTGCGGTTAGCTGGTCGTCCATATCAGAACGAAAAGAACGGTGAAATCTTTTGCGCCGCAAGCATTTATTATACCTGCGGGCATCAAAAAACCGGCCATCACAGATCAAAAGAATTTTTCTTTTAAAATACTCATTTCTATTGCCGGCGAAATTTTCTGGTACAACACATTATACGCCGCATGTGTAATGGGCATATCTACTTTTAGCTTTTGGTTTAGCTCGTAAATACTGCGTGTTGCGTAGTACCCTTCTGCCACCATGTTCATTTCCATTTGCGCCGATTTAACGCTGTAGCCGCGGCCAATCATGTTACCAAATGTCCGGTTTCGGCTAAATTGCGAATAAGCGGTTACC
>JAFADQ010000390.1 GCA_023424725.1 Bacteroidota bacterium | reverse complement strand
CATGTTGATGTGCGGATTATAGATGTGCAAATTTTAAATGAGCGGATGTGCAAATTATGTGGTGGGGGCACTTCTTGTGGGTGCCCTTTTACTGTTGATTGTTATTTGTTACTTGTTGATTTTCGCGCTGATTTTGAAGCAATTGTTCAATCGCGCGGGGCAAATAAAAATGTTCGAGTTTCAGAATACGGGCCGCGAGTTTTTCGGCATTATCATTAGGCTGCAATGGGCAAAAAGCCTGCAGAATGAAGTTGCCTTTGTCGTACTCGTTGTTTACGAAATGAATGGTGAGGCCGCTTTGCTTTTCGCCGTTGGCTACAACCGCTTCGTGCACATGGTGCCCGTGCATGCCTTTGCCGCCATATTTTGGCAGCAGCGCAGGATGTATGTTGATGATCTTAACCGGGAAAGCCTCTACAATCTCTGCGGGCACCAGCCACAAAAAACCGGCGAGAACAATTAAATCCGGATTTACTTGCCGAAGCTGTTTTAGCACTTCGCCGTTGCGGAATTCGTCGCGGGTAAAGTAATTGGCCTGTATCGCGTGTTTTTTTGCCCGCTGCAGGGCATACGCATCGGGTTTGTTAGAGAAAAGCGCAGCAATTCGCACAGAAGGGTTTCCTTCGAAGTAATCTATAATGGCCTGGGCATTGCTACCCGAGCCTGAGGCGAAAAGTACGATCTTCTGCTGCGGCACCCGGTTTCAGGATTGAAAGCGCAAAAGTAAGGAATTTTGGCGGTTGTTTGTTTGCTAGTTGCTGATTGTTGGGCTGGAGTGGGCAAAATTTTGACCGTTGCAGGGCAAAACGCCTGGTCTGAAAAAGACGCTGGAAGGTTTTTGGAGGCGCTTGTAGGGACAGGGCTTGACCTGTCCGTTGTTGCATACCCGTTTCCTTGGTCTGTGCCTTCACAGAACACCTACAAACCCAAACACCTGCTTTCGGTCTGTGAGGGCACAGACCGAGGATAGGGGGAGCCTGCTTCCGCTTCACCCGGCCAGGCAAATGTAAACCTATTTCAGGACTAAATCAGAAGTGTAAATTTGTAGCAGGATTCTAACCAAAAAGTGTCAACTTTTTTCAGGACGAGACAAGCTTAATCTTGTCACTCATCCACTCATCCACTCATCCACTCTCTACCCAGCCCAACCTTCTCTGTCTAAACTTCTGTACTGAATGGCTTCGGCCAGATGCTCTATTTTGATATTTTCTGAATCGGCCAGGTCGGCGATGGTGCGGCTTACTTTTAAAATGCGGTCGTAGGCGCGGGCAGATAGGCCAAGGCGCTCCATGGCTGTTTTGAGCAGGGCGCGGCCGGCATCGTTTATCTGGCACACGTCTTTCACCATTTGTGAGGGCATCATGGCGTTAGAATAAATTTCGGGATATGGTTTAAACCGCTCTTCCTGAATGGCGCGGGCTTTTACTACCCGTTCGCGAATGGTGGCGCTGTTCTCCGATGGCCGGGTTTCTGTCATTTCGTCGAAGCTAACAGGAGTAACTTCAACGTGCAGGTCAATTCTATCCAGCAAAGGCCCGCTTACCTTGTTTAAATAGCGCTGCACTACGCCGGGGCCGCACACGCATTCTTTCTCGGGATGGTTGTAATAACCGCAGGGGCACGGATTCATACTCGCCATCAGCATAAAATTTGCCGGAAAATCTACAGAAGTTTTGGCTCTCGAAATGGTTACTCTCCGTTCTTCCAATGGCTGGCGCATTACTTCTAAAACAGTGCGCTTAAACTCCGGTAATTCATCCAGAAATAATACGCCATTATGCGATAAAGAAATTTCGCCGGGCTGCGGATTTCCGCCCCCTCCTACCAGCGCCACATCGGAAATAGTATGGTGCGGCGCCCGGAACGGACGCGAGGTAAGCAGCGAAGACTGCGCGCCCAGTTTGCCCGCTACCGAATGTATTTTTGTGGTTTCCAGGGCTTCGTGCAAGCTTAGCGGCGGTAAAACAGATGGCAAACGCTTGGCCAGCATGGTTTTACCGGCTCCGGGAGGCCCAATCATAATAACATTATGGCCGCCGGCCGCTGCAATTTCTAAAGCTCGTTTTATGTTTTCCTGGCCTTGCACATCGCTAAAATCTGCCTGGTATTTATCGGCGGTTTCGGCGAAAAGAGTGCGGGTATCTATCCGGAGCGGCTCAATGTGCATATCGCCATTAAAAAACTCTATCGCATCTTTCAGGCTATCTACTCCAATTACATCGAGGTTATTTACGATGGCGGCTTCGCGGGCATTTTGCTTGGGCAGCACAAATCCTTTAAACCCTTCTTTGCGGGCTTGTATGGCAATGGGCAGCACTCCTTTTATTGGCCGCAGCTCGCCATCCAAGGCCAACTCGCCCATTATAATATATTCGCCCAAACGGCTGCCTTCTAACTGATCCGACGATGCCAAGATGCCCAGCGCGATGGTTAGGTCATACGCAGAACCTTCTTTCCGGATATCGGCGGGTGCCATGTTAATTACCACTTTTTGGCGCGGCATGCGGTAGCCGTGGTGCTTAAGCGAGCTTTCTATTCGCTGTTCGCTTTCTTTTACGGCGTTGTCGGGCAGGCCCACCATAAAATACTTGGTACCCGGGGTTACACTTACCTCAACAGTTATGGTATAGGCAGTTACGCCATGCACGGCACTTCCGTAAGTTTTGGTTAGCATAGGTTGGTATTAGGTAGAAGGTATTAGGTATAAAGACAAAAGATGTTACTGCGTTTTGCGCTTTATATTATATAGTAAACCACAATACTACTTTTTTGTGGCGAAAGTTCAGATTTTGTCTGAAACAACGTTCGGCGCAGCCAATT
>JAFADQ010000368.1 GCA_023424725.1 Bacteroidota bacterium | reverse complement strand
TTCTTTCACCGCCTCGATCACCTGGTTCGAGTTGGCTCCTTTCAGCATCAGCACCAGCCCGCCCACGGCCTCGCCCTTGTCGTTGTGGGTAAGTGCGCCATAGCGAACGGCATGGCCGATGCGCACCTCGCCTACATCGCGGATCAGCAGCGGTATGCCGCTTTGGTTCGTGCGCACTACTATTTTGCCAATATCTTCGAGGCTGTTCACCAATCCTTCGGTGCGGATAAAATAAGCCCTGGGCCCGGTGGTAATGTATGACCCGCCGGTGTTCTGGTTATTTTGGCGCAGGGCAGCGGTAATTTCCGGAATAGTTACGCCCAGCGATTTCAGCCGGTCCGGATCTACAGCCACTTCATATTGTTTCAGGTAGCCGCCAAAAGAGCTGATATCGGCCACACCTGGAGTGCCCAATAATTGCCTTCTCACAAGCCAATCCTGAATGGTGCGCAGCTCGGTGGGCGTAAATTTATCTTCGTACCCTTCTTTGGGAGCTATGATATACTGGTAAATTTCGCCGAGGCCGGTGGTTACCGGAGCAAGCTCAGGCGTGCCGGCGCCTTCCGGAATCTGTTCGCGGACCTGCTGCAGCCGTTCTGCAATTTGCTGCCGCGCCCAGTACACATCAGTGTTTTCCTCGAAAACCACCGTAACTACCGACAGTCCGAACCTGGAGAATGAGCGCACTTCTACCATTTCCGGAATGGTGGCCACGCTTTGTTCTATCGGGAAAGTAACGAGCCGCTCTATTTCCTGCGCGGCCAGCGAGGGGCTGGGGGTAATTATCTGAACCTGATTATTGGTAATATCCGGAACGGCATCTATGTTTAGGCGGGTAAGCGAGAACACTCCCCAGGCTATAAGAGCAAGCGTGAACAGCCCCACCACCAGCTTGTTGCGGATGGAAAAGTCTATTAAATTATTTAACATGAAGGTAAAGCTTAAACTAAAATACACCCGCGATGCTCCAAAACCTTGAGGTATGGGCACACGGAACCATTAGGGTAGTAAGTTAAGCTCGGGGAGGTTGCCAAATAGAGGCAGGAAAACAAACCGGGCTGGAGGGCAGGTAAAAGCTCTCTGTTAAGCGGAACTGCCGCAGGGGCACGGATTCGAAAAAGGCCGGGAAACTAATTAAGGCAAGCGTAATGGTGCTGCAGCACAGGCAGAGGCAAAAAGGCGTGCAGGTTTCGGTGTGATTTTCGTCTGGGTGAGAATGGTCGTGCGCGGATACCTGTTGTGTGGTTTGGGTGCGGCCGTCGGTGCCATCGGTGCAGGGCATGCACGAGAGCATCAGCAGATACAAACTCAGAAAACAGGTAAGAAATTTCACAGAAGCAAAGTTACGAAATAAGCAAAAGAAACAGGGCCTCCGGGTTTTGTTTAGATTTTATATGGATAAGGATTTGAAGATGGCCTATTTGCCCGGCGAAATTGTGTTGCGCCGGACTTTTAAGCGATTTCATTAATCTCGGTTTTCAGCGGCTCTCATCCTGAAAACACTCGGGAGGTGAGAAAGGAGATGCTACCTGTCAGGCCTCTTCTATCGCTTCCAGAATAATTTGGCAGGCTTTGTTTATTTCTTCTTCTGAAATAGTAAGCGGCGGAGCAATGCGCATGCTGTTGTCGCAAAACAAAAACCAATCGGTTAATACGCCTTTTTCAATCGCGGTATCTATTACCGGTTTCAGCACCTCGAACGATTCGAATTCGGCGCACATAAGCAGGCCTTTATGCCGTAACGCCTTTATTTTTGGGTGTTGCAGCTTTTCTTTAAACAGTTCTGCTTTTTTATGTACTCCTGAAATCAGATCTTCTTCCAGCAATACCTCCAAAGTGGCCAGGGCCGCCGCGCACGAAACCGGGTGCCCGCCAAACGTTGTAATGTGGCCCAGCATGGGGTCGTTCCGGAACGATTGCATTATTTCTGAAGAGCTGATGAAAGCGCCGATTGGCATGCCGCCGCCCATTCCTTTCGCGCAAAGCACTATATCGGGCTCAATGCCAAATTGCTCGAAAGCCCAGAAAGTACCGGTGCGGCCAAAGCCGGTTTGTATTTCGTCCAGAATAAGCAATGCGCCCGCGTAGGTGCATTTTTCGCGCAGGGCTTTCATCCATTCCACATCGGGCACTCTTATTCCGGCCTCGCCCTGCACGGTTTCCAGAATTACGCAGGCTGTGCGGCACGAAATCCGGTCCAGATCGGCATAATTATTATGCCGCAAATGTTTTATCTGCGGAAGCAGAGGCCGGTAAGCGCGCTTCAGATCTTCGCCGCCTGTAACCGATAATGCGCCTTGCGTAGAGCCGTGGTAAGCGTTTTTAAAAGCTACCATTTCGGCGCGGCCGGTGTAGCGTTTTGCCAGTTTCATCGCGCCTTCTACGGCCTCGGCCCCGGAATTTACCAGATATACAGAGTCTAGTTTTTCCGGAAGGGTGGTTTTTAATTTAGAAGCCAGTTGCACCTGCGGGGCCTGTACCAGCTCCCCGTACACCATTAAATGCAGGTATTTATCTGCCTGGTCTTTTATCGCTTTTATAACTTTAGGGTGCCGGTGGCCTACATTGCTCACGCCAATGCCGGAAATAAGGTCCAGAATTTCCTTTCCTTCGGGAGTGTACATATAAACGCCCTCGGCCCGCACTATTTCCAGCTGAAGCGGGAAATCGGTGGTTTGGGCCAGGTGTTGCAGAAAAAGTTGCCGGTGCGAGATCATAAAGCAAAGGTACGTATTGTAATACTTTTAAGATCTGATTTTAACGGGCAAGGTTTTAGTACGAGCCATAAAACAAAAACCGGAGCCCTTACGATATCCGGTTTTTAAAGAAGCATTTGCGCCTAAAGTTACTTTTTGTTTTCGTCCAGGCGCTTAATAAGCATTTTCATAAACTCTTTTTCGGCGCGGTACATGGTGGCAAGCTGTTTTGGCGAGATAACCGTCAGAAACTTTTCGGAATACGATTTTTCCAGCTCGGCTTCCTTCGTTTTGCCGTCCATCATTTCTTTAATTCCCTCCCGAAGCTGTGCATCCGTTAGCTTGTCCAGATCCTGGCCTTTAAACACGCGCGCTTTTCGTTTAAGGTCGCGGCGCTTTTTATGAAACTCGTTATAAACCGGCCAGAATTTTTGCGCCTGCTCCGGCGTAAGCTGCATTTTTTCGGTTAAGAAAGTTACCCTGGCGGCTTGTATGCGCTCGTGCTTGTCGCCCTGGGGCTGTGCCTGCAGGGGCCAAATTG
>JAFADQ010000403.1 GCA_023424725.1 Bacteroidota bacterium | reverse complement strand
CATGATAGGTTTTATCAGGATGGATGATAAAACCCGAGGCCAGGTTTTCAGCGCCGAATCGGCCACGAGGCAGGAGAAGGCAAAAAAGCCCCTGTGAGAAAGGAAAAGCAGCTTTTTAATTCCAGCTTTACCCAGATTTAGAATTAACGATGGCATCTCTTTAAAGGGTGCCATTTCTGTTTTTAGGCTACCTGCCCGGTTGGGATGTCTTCTACCGGAACCATATCGGCTGGGGCGTCGCTTAAGAGTGCCGATAATTTTTCGCGAAGTTGCGCCGGCGTAAGTTCGCGGTAAATGTGTCCGTTTTTCACAAGGCTGATATTACCCGTTTCTTCCGACACAACCAGTACTACAGAATCTGTAAGCTCGGTCATGCCGATAGCCGCGCGGTGGCGCAAACCAAGCGATGCGGGTAACTCGTCGTTTTCGGAAACCGGCAAAATACAGCGCGCGGCTTTTATGCGCTGATTGTCTATAATAACGGCGCCATCGTGCAGTGGAGAAGTTTTGTTGAAGATGCTGAGCAACAATCGCTTAGAAATGGTTGCATCGATCTTGTCGCCCGATTCGGCATAAAACTTCAGCTCCGACGATTGCGCAAACACGATAAGCGCGCCCGTATATTTTGCCGATAACGATTTGGCTGCCTCTACAAACGGTGTAATATCGAGCCGGTTATCCTGCCCGCCTTTGCGCCAGGGCGCTCCACCAAAAAAGCTGTCTTTATTTAGGGCAGTAGATTTACCTATCAGCAAAAAGAACTTGCGCAGCTCCGGCTGAAACAGCACGATAGCAGCCAGCGCGCCCACACTCATAAACCTGCCCAGAATATTGCTCATCAGCTCCATACCCGCCGCGAAGGTTACTAAGTAAAGCAGGTAAATCGATAAAAAGCCGATAAAAATCTTAAGGGCCATGCTGCCCTTTAGCAGCTTGTATAACTGGTAGAGCAATACGGTTACCAGCAGCACATCTAACACGTCCTGCCACTGAACCTGTAAAAACCCTATGTTAAAAAGCGCAATCATCTAATTTAGTATACGGTGGTATTTGGGTTGTGAGTTATGGTTTTTTTGGCCTTCGCAAAACCCCTCCCAAACCCTCCCCAATAAGGAAGGCTTAAGCGGAGCTGCGCTGGTTGGTTTAATTGCTAAAGCAAATTATGCCAGGTAATTTTAAATAATCAAACATGCGAAGCACCTTATAAGACCCTCCCAACGGGGGAGGGATTGGGTTGGGGTTGCAACCGCCCAAACAACTGCACCACCTGCACCGCCTCTTTTACATCGTGCGCCCGCAGAATAGAAGCGCCGCGCTCCAGAGCTGCCATGTGCAAGGCAGTAGTGCCGGTTAGCGCATCTGTAGGCGTGTTGCCCAGCGCTTTGTACACCATCGATTTGCGCGAAATGCCCGCCAGAATTGGCAAGCCGAATAGTTGCAGCGTTTGCATCTGCCGGAATAACTCGTAATTCAGACTGATTGTTTTCGCGAAACCAAAGCCAGGGTCGAGGATAATATCCTTCACACCCAACGCGCGCAATTCTGCAATTTTTTGCTGAAAATAATCGGTTACTTCCAGCAATAAATTATCGTAATCGGTGTGCTGTTGCATGGTTTGCGGCGTGCCGCGCATGTGCATTAAAATGTACGGCACCTGCAGTTCGGCCACAGTCGCAAACATTTCCGCATCCAGACTTCCGCCCAAAATATCGTTTACAATAGCGGCGCCTGCGAGCACCGATTTTTGTGCCACCTCCGCCCGAAACGTATCTATACTGATTAAGGCATCGGGGTGTTTTTGCAGAATGGCATCTATAGCGGGCAGCACGCGGTTTAGCTCTTCCTGCACGGTAATATCGTCGGCGCCGGGGCGGGATGAGTAACCGCCAAGGTCCAGAATAGCGGCTCCTTCGGCCAGCATTTCGGTGGCTTTTGCAGCGGCGGCTTCGGGCGCGGAGAGGCGGCTGCCGCTGTAAAACGAATCGGGGGTAACGTTTAAAATGCCCATTACCACGGGTTCGTACAGCGAAAGTAACCTGTCGCCGCAACGAATGGTTTTTTTAGTGCCGAAAAGCGTGGTATCTTGTGCTGTCATTTTGCCGGGCCCTGCCGGGTAATTTGTTGGTTCTGTTTTGGCTGTTGCTGTCGCGCTACATTATCTCCCCGGTCTGTGCCTTCACAGACCGGAATTTAGTGCCTGCAGGTGGTCTGTGAAGGCACAGACCACGGTGACTGCGCCGTTGTGCGAAAGTTCTGCGGCCAGAAATGGCTTTAATTATGCTGCAACGGCCATGTATTTGCCTGTCGCAGCTTATCGTTTTAAAACTACATTAAAAAAGTGAGCAATCAAACCCTCGACCAATATAACCGCGTAATTAGCGGCTGCCGCGACCTGTTTGTTAAGAAAACCCGCGACTACGGCACTTCGTGGCGCATTTTACGTCTGCCCAGCATCACCGACCAGATCTTTATCAAAGCGCAGCGCATCCGCTCTATCCAGGAGAAGGGAAAACAGCTCGTGGAAGACGACATCGCGGGCGAGTTCATTGGCATTATAAACTACTGCGTAATGGCCCTTGTGCAGCAAAACCTGCCCGCCGAAACCGAAATTAACCTGCCCGCCGAGCAGGTAGAGCGCCTCTACAACGAGCAAATAACCATTACCCGCGACCTGTTCCTGAACAAAAACCACGACTACGGCGAGGCCTGGCGCGACATGCGCCTCAGCAGCATCACCGACATTATCCTGATGAAGCTCTACCGCACCAAACAGATAGAAGACAATCAGGGCCAAACCCTCGTCTCGGAAGGTGTAGATGCCAATTACCGCGACATGATCAACTACTCGGTGTTCGCGCTGATATTGATGAAGAAGTTTGAGTAATTGGTTGTTGATTGGTGATTATTGAAAATCGCCGCTCCTGTTTGTGTTCCCGCACACAGGAAAATGGCCCTTGCAGGTTTATGCTTGAGCAGCCGTGCCCTATCCTTAGCTTCCAAGCTAAGGAGGCGCCACTGCATGCCTCCAGGCCTGCGTTTTGTAAAAGCAAGTTAAGAAACTTGCAGAAGCAGGTTTTTAGCTTGGAAGCTAAGAATAGCCAGCAAATCGCGTTAGGTTAAAAACCCAACGCTACACATAAATAAGGCATTTTTTGTTTGATTTGCTTCTACTCATTTAACAAAAAACAGCTCTCCGGCCTGAAGGCCTTATAAAGGATATTTCAAGGTAATATTCTGCGATTAACCGTATCCGGGGCCTTCAGGCCGGAAGAGCAAAGGTTGTAAAAGGGAAATGGATAATGATCATTAAAAAATCCTTTTCTCTTTCGTAGCGTTGGGCTTCAGCCCTACGCGCAGATGGGGTTAAATCGTAAGCCAAACCCTGCAATAACGATGATTTATATCATTCTAACCCTTCCCTAACCATTCTCACTAAACAAAAAAAACTATCTTGCGGTAAACCGAAAGGCCTGGCAGCATAACCGGGCGAAGAAATAAAATAATTTAGGGGAAATATGCAGGATAAAAACCCTCAGGATTGGCATAGCCTGGAAGCCGCTAGGGTGGCCAAAACCTTAGAGACCGATACCAAACACGGCCTCAGCAGCAAAGAAGCAGAAGCACGGTTAGCGAAATACGGGCCTAACGAAATCTCTAAAAAGAAGCGGCAGAGCGCGATTGTGCTTTTTTTGCTGCAATTTCATCAGCCCTTAATTTACATTTTGCTGGCCGCCACGGTGGTAACCATTTTTCTGAGCGAATACATAGATGCCTCCGTAATTTTCGCGGTGGTGCTGGTAAATGCCATTATCGGGTTTATTCAGGAATCTAAAGCGCTTAAAGCGATAGATGCGCTGGCCAGCAGCATGACATCGGGCGCGGTGGTGCTGCGCGACGGCCGAAAGAAAAATATAGATGCCCGCGAACTGGTTCCCGGCGATGTGGTAATCTTTCAGTCGGGCGATAAAATTCCGGCCGATGTGCGCCTTTTTTACCAGCGCGACCTGAAGATAGACGAATCTGCGCTAACCGGCGAATCGGTGGCGGTGGAGAAAAACGACAAACCCGTCGAAACCGAAAGTATGATAGGCGACCGCCACAGCATGGGTTTTGCCTCTACAAACGTAACCTACGGCAGCGGCCGCGGCATTGTAGTTGCCACCGGCGATAAAACCGAAGTTGGCAAAATTCAGGAATCTATCTCGGCTGCCGATAACCTCGAAACCCCGCTCACGCTCAAAATAAAGTCGTTTAGCAGCCTGCTGTTGTGGGTAATTCTGGCGCTTTCGGCGGCGGTGTTCGCGGTGGGCGTGTTCAGGGGCGCAGATCTTGCCGATTCGTTTATGATTGCCGTTGCCCTGGCCGTGGGCACTATTCCGGAGGGGTTGCCCGTGGCCGTTACCATTATGCTGGCGCTGGGCGTATCTAAAATGGCCCGCAACAAAGCTATTATCCGCAAGCTGGTGGCGGTAGAAACCCTGGGCAGCACCAACGTAATCTGCTCCGACAAAACCGGCACCCTCACCGAAAACCAGATGACCGTGCAGCGCATTTACTCCGGCGGCCGCACCTACTCGGTTACCGGTCTTGGTTACCGTCCCGAAGGAGAAATTCTGGAGAACGACAAACCGGCAGATATTACCGCATCCAAAGCTTTAGAACTTTGTCTAAAGGCCGGCATTCTCTGCAACGACAGCCAGGTAAAAGAAAAAGACGGCCACTGGATAATAGAAGGCGACCCAACCGAAGGATCGTTACTTGTGGCGGCCAAAAAAGCGGGCTTCAGCGAGGAAAAAACAGAGCAAGATTATCCGCGCACCGATGCCATTCCTTTCGAGTCGGAGTACCAGTACATGGCCACGTTGCACCAAAACGGCAATGCGCCGGTTATTTTCCTGAAAGGATCGGTAGAGGCTGTGCTGGACCGCTGTACCCAGATGCTGGACGATGCCGGAAACCCCGTGCCGGTTGATACTGACCAAATCCACCGGAAAGTAGACCAAATGGCCGCCAACGGATTGCGGGTGCTGGCCTTCGCTACCGCAACTCCGCCCGCCGGAAAATCTGACATAACCCACAACGATACCCGCTCTGACATGGTTTTTCTGGGCCTGCAGGGCATGATAGACCCGCCGCGCAAAGAGGTAATAGAAGCCGTGCGCCTTTGCCAGAAAGCCGGAATAGACGTGAAAATGATAACCGGCGACCATGCCGTTACCGCCTCGGCCATTGCCGGCGAAATTGGCCTTAAGGGCCGCCTCGAAAACGACCGCCTGGTAGCTATAACCGGCAAAGAATTACAGCAAATTTCTGACCAAGACCTGCCACAAGTAGCCACCGATACCTCGGTTTTTGCCCGCGTAGCGCCCGAGCAAAAGCTGCGGCTGGTAAAAGCGCTTCAGGCCCAGGGCAAAATTGTAGCCATGACCGGCGACGGCGTAAACGACGGCCCCGCCCTTAAACAAGCTAACATCGGCGTGGCCATGGGCATTACCGGAACCGACGTGGCCAAAGACGCGGCAGATATGATCTTAACAGACGATAACTTCTCGTCTATAGAAGGCGCGGTAGAAGAAGGCCGCGGCGTGTACGATAATCTTACCAAATTTATCGTCTGGACACTGCCCACCAACCTTGGCGAAAGCCTGGTGGTGATTCTGGCCGTGATCCTGAATACCCCGTTACCGGTGCTTCCGGTGCAGTTTCTCTGGATTAACATGACCACCGCAACTTTCCTGGGGCTTACCCTCGCCTTCGAGCCGAAAGAGCCCGGTATTATGGACCAGCCACCCCGGCCCGCCTCTAACCCGATCCTGACTTTTGAGCTGATTAT
>JAFADQ010000401.1 GCA_023424725.1 Bacteroidota bacterium | reverse complement strand
GAGTAGAATCCTGCACCACGATACGGCCCATAAGGGTGTGGTGTGTTTGTACCTGAGCTATTTCTTTGTTTTCACCGGTTTTCTCAAGCGATACAGTGTTCATAAACACCAAGCCATTCTGGCCTGCCTGAGCAAACGGATATGCATTTACGCCTACACCTTTAGCGGCTGGCCCTGCATGTGTGCGGCCCCAGCCAATAGCAATCGCTACAGCATTATCGGGCATGCCAGGCTGCACGATCATCGGAAGCGTGGCGGAAGTTTTGCCGTTTTTAGCCGTAACTTTTACCATGTTGCCCTGCTCCAGATCAAGGTTTTTGGCCATTGCCTGCGACATGCACAGGTAATTATCCCAGCAGGCACGGGTTATAGGGTCGGCCATTTCCAGCAACCAGGGGTTATTGGCATGCGCTCCATTACCCATAGCAGCTGTTTCGTACAAGCCAAGCTCTACGTCTTTGCTTGAGCTGAAACTTACAGAGTTAACATCTACTGCGCCACCACCTGCAGTGGTAACCTGGTCGAAGATGCTCGAATGCCCTGCTCCTGCCTGATAAACGCCATCGTGTACAGCTTTATCCCAGGCCGAAACAAACGAACCTGAAAGGATACCGCGCCAATTGCGCTGCAGATACGTATAATAATCTGAATTGCTTCCGGTCCAAACCAAAAGGCTGTCCTGCGCCTGACGGGTGTTGAACAGAGGAGAAATAGTAGGCTGAGCTAAGCTTAAGAAACCTCTTTTCGGCTCAAAGTCATTCCACGACTCCAGGTAGTTATGATCGGGGCAAATAAACTTGCAATGCTGTGCGGTTTCGTCTTCGCGATCTGAAAAAGAGATGCTGGTAGCCACGTTTTTGAGGCCTGCAGCTATTTGCTCTCCCATCGGATGATCGTAAACCGGGTTAGCGTTATAGAAAATAACCGTACCTACTCCAGACATGTTACTGATGAAATTCATCATCTGCTGGTCGTTACCCTGGCGGGTATAGGTAGGCGTGTTTGTATCTATTACCGTTCCGAAAGCTCCTAGTGCTTCGTTAATACGGTTAACCATCAACTGCACCGCTGCATCTTTAGAACCAGATACAACCAAAGCAGCACCCCGGGCAGCCATCAGTTCCGACGCCGCTTTCTCTATTAGCCTATCGGCTTTCGCCATTGCCGGTACGCTAATGCTGCCACCGGCTATACGGTTAAACAAGGCGGCTACTACCATAGCTTCTTCCGAAGGACGAACCGGCACACGTACATCGGAGTTGGCTCCGGTAACGGTCATCATGGTTTCGAACTGGTAGTGCTTCGACATTTTGCGGTTGTCGGAGCTCACCTTGCGCTTGGTAATGTATTGTTTGGCCTGCTCTATCGGGTTTAGCCAGGTATTTATGAAATCGGCGCCAACACTAACAATAACATCGGGCTTGCTGAAATCGTAGCTTGGGATCATGCGCTTACCATGCGACGACTCGTATGCCTGCGCGATGGCAGAATAAGAGTTTGCATCGTAGGTAACATGCTCGCCACCAAAACGGCCAACAAACTCGTTGATCAGTTTTTTAGTGCTTGGGCTGATGATGGTCTGGCTTACCAGAACAACACGGCCTCCCTGGCCAAGACCTGCTGTAACAGCACGGTCTATTTCTTCCCAAGAAGCATCTTTTTTGTTGGCTTTCGGTCCTTTCAGACGAGCATCGTCGTACAGGTTAAGCACCGATGCCTGGGCACGCGCGCTAAGTCCGCCACGGGTTAAGGTAGATAATGGGTTACCTTCCAGCTTAATAGGACGGCCTTCGCGGGTTTTTACCAACACCGCATTGTAATCGCCACCTTCGAAATAAGTAGAGGCATACCAGTTGGCAATTCCTGGCTCTATTTCTTCCGGCTTGTTAAGATATGGAATAGCTTTGCGAACAGGCGCCTCGCAGCTTGCCAGAGTGGCGGCCGCAACGCTGAATCCCATTAGCTTCAGGAAATCCCTTCTGTCGGCTGTTGGCATTGCCGAACTTGCACCTTCCTCGCTTTTGTTATTAAGCACAGGCAGGTACTCGGGGAATTCGTTATAAGCATTTTTTGCAAATTCCGGAGTGTTTTCGAGCTCCTCGATGCCTCTCCAGTACTTTGGCTTATGATCTTGCATATACTCTTTGAAATACGCTTATGAGGTAAGATTGCTTGCGCTTTCTTTAATTAATAGTGACACTTAGAGCACTCTAAACCGCCATTAGACTCTACAGTGAATGGCTTTTTGCTCTCTGAGGCATGGATCTGCACCAGGTTATCGTAATAGGCGTTGCCTTCGGTATTAAGCGGAGTTTCGCGGTGGCAATCTACGCACCAGCCCATGGTAAGCGGCGCGAACTGGTATACTACCTCCATCTCCTGAATTTCGCCGTGGCAAGTCTGGCATTCTACACCGCCTACATTTGTGTGCTGGGCGTGGTTAAAATAGGCCAGGTCGGGAAGGTTGTGGATACGCACCCATTCTATTGGGCGGTTACTTTCTATAGCGCGGTATATTTTCTGAATTTCAGGCGATTCTGTCTGAATTGAGTTGTGACAGTTCATACAGATATTGGCAGAAGGAATACCGGCATTTTTGCCTTTGTAAACAGAAGAGTGGCAATAATTACAATCGATCTGATGCTCGCCGGCGTGCAGCTTATGCGAGAATGCGATTGGCTGCTTAGGCTGGTAGCCCTGCTGAATACCAATAGCGAGTGCCTGGTCTAATGAAACCTTAATAACAGCTACCACAAATATCAGCACAACCAGGGTACGAACCGCGCTTGACTTATACACCTTAGAAAAATCCCAGCGCTGGTTTACCAGTTCTGCTTCATCTTCGGTAAGCTCGCGTTTCTCGCGCAGGTAATTGCGCATGATATTGGCGATGATGAACAGCGTTATCACCATTACCAGTAATACTACTGTTAATATTATCAGCAGTATATCTATGTACTGAGCTATTTTAGGATCTACAGAAGAACCGCCTCCGTCGGCAGCAGCGGTATCGCCACCGGCAGGAGCCGCGGCGGCAGCTGGTTTGCCCTCTGCCTGCACATAAGCTATGATAGACTTGATCTCCTCGTCGGAGAAAGCATAACTTGGCATCTGGGTTTTGTTGTACTTGTTGAAGAGCTCAACGGCCTGCGGATCGCCGGCAGCTATCATCTTCGACGAGTTTCTGATCCAGCTGATCAGCCAGGCTTCGGTGCGCCTTTCGTGCATGTTGTAAAGGCCTGGGCCTATCACTACTTCGTCCGTAACCGAGTGACAGGTGGTACAATTGTTTTCGAACAAGCTCTTTCCGGCGCTAACCAAAGCAGGATCTGGTCCGGCAGCGGCTGCATCGCCAGCGGCGGCATCCTGGGCCATCGACTGGAACGAAAGGGTGAAAACAAATAGTAAGGAAAACAGATATACGGAAATGGCCTGCAGCGGAGTGCTACGCATAATAAAAACAGACTTAGAGGAAGGTTCTGAACACATTTCGAGCACAAATCTACTACCGAACTCGCATTATTCAAATCTGTACAGCACTCTATCAGTGCCTGAAGCAGATTACCTGTTTTTGCCCCCTCTATATATCCTGTTAATCAATTAGTTACATCTTATTTAGAAATATTTTAAATTACTCTGAAAAAATGGAAAGCAATGATATACGTCATCTTTTTGAATGATGTTACAGCCTTTGCATAAACAAATTATTACGCAGGTTTTTTTAATAATCTTTGCGATGCTAAATAAGGACAATGCACTCCTGAATTTTAGTTGCTATTATATATATTAAGGTGTAAAGTTTAAAAATCAAAGTTTTACCAGAAGCTTCTGCTAACAATAAAGCCAGAACTCTTTTGTGCTGTAACGGCCATTTCTTTGGGTGCTGCAGCCTTAAACCTGCCTTTCTGCAAAACAAAGCTAAAATAGCTGCCAGATAAAAGATTGCGGCGATGGTGATGGGCTTTAACCAATGCCCTGATTATTTTTAGTGGGTGACTTTTGGGGCGTAGCAGGCTGTTTTTGGGGAGTTACCGGAAAATAAAGTAATTCTTTGTTTAATTTTTTTGCTCTTAAAAACGAGGTCCTAAGGTGTCGCTCAGGCTGCCCTGCTAAAAAAGACAAAAGTATTTTAACCGCAAAGTACGCGAAGGTAACCGCAAAGAGCGCGGAGAAAAATAAGAACTCAGGAAAAATGTAGGAAACACTTCTGCTCATTTTTAAAACTTTGCGTGCTTTGCGATAGTCTTGGCGTTCTTTGCGGTTAAGTTTTTTTAAAATTTGAAAAGATGTGTCATATTCGTAGCGCTCAGGATGACAAAACGGGGTGGTTGCGGTATAAAATTTAGGAAAGAAGTCTGTTGTAAATGATCTGCCTCAGAAGAAGTGTTTTTGCTTTATTGATGAATGACGTATCTGGTAATTTAAATTTCGGATTACTTCACCTCTATATATTTACTTCATCGTTATATATTTACTTCATCGCTATATATATTAAGGTGTAAAGGCACAGAAACTGGCCTTCGCAGCCCAGGTCTTCTTTAAATTTCCCAAATCACTATTTCTATTCTGAAAAGTAATTCGTAACTTTGCGCCCTTAAATCATTTAACCAAAGATTCCGTCATGGAAATCAAAAACTACGAAACGATCTTCATCCTGACCCCGTTGCTGAACGAGGCTCAGATGCAGGAAACGGTCGCGAAGTTCAAAGAGGTGCTTAAGGAAAATGGCGCCGACATCATCCACGAAGAGAACTGGGGATTGCGTAAGCTTGCTTACCCGATCAACAAGAAGTCTACCGGCTTCTATCATCTCATCGAATTCTCTGCAACAGGCAACATTGTTGATGTGCTGGAGTTGGCTTACCGCCGGGATGAGCGTGTTGTGCGTTTCCTTACTACTGTACTTGACAAGCATGCCGTGGCCTACAACGCCCGCCGCAGAAATGGCGAGTTTAAAAACGAAAAATCACGTAAAGAAGTGGAGGTAGCACAATAATGAGCCTGGTAAACGAAAAAGTAAACAAGCAGCAGGATACCCGCAAAAAGTATTGCCGCTTCAAGAAAAACGGTATTAAATATATCGATTACAAGGATGGCAACTTCCTTTTGAAATTTGTTAACGAGCAAGGAAAAGTTCTTCCGCGCCGCTTAACTGGCACCAGCCTTAAATTTCAGCGCAAAGTAGCTCAGGCCGTGGCACGCGCCCGCCACCTGGCTATATTGCCTTACGTAACCGATTCACTGAAATAATTTAGCACATACCCACATGGAACTGATATTAAAAGACGACGTGAAGGGCCTGGGCTATAAGAACGACCTGGTGAAGGTTCGCCCTGGTTATGGCCGTAACTTCCTTATCCCTCAGGGTTTGGCGGTTGTTGCTAATGCCTCTAACAAAAAAGTTGCTGCCGAAAACGAGCGCCAGGTAGCGCACAAAGCAGAAAAACTTCGTACAGACGCACAATCTGTTGCCGATAAAATTGGCGATACAATGCTGGAGCTGAAAGCGAAAGTTGGCGAGTCGGGCAAGATATTCGGAGCTGTTACCACTTTGCAGCTTAGCGAAGCCCTTAAAGCAAAAGGTGTTGATGTAGACCGCAAGCGCATCTCTTTCGATCAGGAAGTGAAAACTGCCGGCGAATACACCGCAACTCTTAACCTGCACAAAGAAGTAAGACACACGGTTAATTTTACCGTTGTAGGAGAGTAATTTTAGTCTCCGATAGAAAGAAAAATGGCCCTTGCAGCATTTGCAAGGGCCATTTTTCTTTCTATCGGAGA
>JAFADQ010000274.1 GCA_023424725.1 Bacteroidota bacterium | reverse complement strand
TGCCGATATGATTGCCGAGGCTGTTGTAGCCATGGAATACCGCGCCTCGGCAGAAGATATTGCCCGCATGAGCCACGCTCACCCAACGTTTACCGAGGCTTTGAAAGAGGCTTGTCTGGCAGCAACGGAGAATAGGGCGATACACATGTAGAATGAATATAACGGAATTAAAAAAGCGCCGCTGGTCTGATGATTAGCGGCGCTTTTGTTTTTTCTTAAACCCTGTTTTAATGTTAGTTTCCTGTCTGCCAATTATCGCTATCAGAACCTGATTTACTTATTTTTTTGTTCGTAACCCCGCTATGAGCTGCAAAAACAAATCATCAGAACCAGATTGCCGCGATATCGCTCGCAACGACATGAATCAATGATTTTCCATTCCGAAAATAAAATTTAAACATGGTCTTCAACCTGCGGGCACCAAAAACACCTTCACTCCAAACAAAAAAGGCTGCCATTTCCGGCAACCTTTAATTCTGGTTAATCACAGTTCTTTATACGGCTGCCCGTAAAATCTGCATTTCATCCTCGGCCATCATTTGCAGTAGTTGGCGCACTTCCAGGCACCGTTCGAAATAGTAGCGGGCTGCTGTGCGGCTGCTGCCCACCCGAATGGTGTAAGCGGTTTCGGGCATGGCTTTAAAAATGTCTTCGTCGGTCCAGTCGTCGCCAATGGCCATGGTAAAATCGTGCGGGAACTTAGAGAGCCATTTTTGGGTGGCGCGGCCTTTGTTTACCTCTATGTTTTTTATTTCTACCACTTTATGGCCTTCCAGCACCTGTAAATCCATGTTGGCAACCATATAGGTTAAGTGGCTGGTGAGCTCGCGCATACGCAAATCGGCAAGGCCGGTTTCTACCTTGCGGTAATGCCACACCAGCGAGTAATCTTTCTCTTCGATAAACGAACCGGGAGTGCGGCTTACAAACAGATCGAGCACAGGCTTGATATCTTTTTTCCACTCATTCTGCAACTGCTGAATCATGCGCCATTCTTTGCCCTGTTCGCGAAGCCAGATGCCATGTTCTGCAATAATATCAACAGGTAAATGCCCGAGCCATTTCTCAAGCGTATGCCGGTCGCGGCCGCTTATAATTACCACCCGGTTATGGTGAGCCGAGCCCAGGTTCTGGAGCAAGTGCAGCACCGTATTGTCGGGGCTAGCCAGATGAGGCTCCGATTTAAAAGGCGTTAAGGTGCCATCGTAATCGAGAAAGAGCAAACGGCTGTGCTTTTTCTTGTAATCTTTTACGATAGTAGTGGCTACTTTCTGATCTATTTTTATGGTAGAATGCGACCGTTGCTTTACCTTAATTTTCTCTAAACGGCACATAAATAACTTTACCCAATGGTGCACGTTGTATCGTTTAACGGTTTTACGCATGGTTTTTATGTGCACTTCCTGCTCTTCGGCGGGCATGGTTAAGGCTTGCTCTAACGATTCTACCATCTGGTCCATATCGTTGGGGTTAATGAGCAAGGCTTCGCTGAGTTCTATCGCGGCGCCGGCCATTTCGCTTAAGATAAGCACGCCAGTGTTGTCGGTTCTGGAGGCAATGTATTCTTTTGCCACCAGGTTCATGCCGTCGCGCATGGGTGTTACAAGCGCCACATCGGCAATGCGGTACAAAGCCGAGAGCGATTCGAGCGGGAAAGACCGGTAAAAATATTGTATCGGCGTCCAGGAAATGGTCCGGAAGCGGGCATTAATGCGGCCCACCATCTCGTCTACCTGTTCTTTTAATTGCTGATATTGCGGTACCTGGTCGCGCGATGGCACCACCAGCATCAACAAGGTTACTTTTTCTATAAATCCGGGATATTTGATCAGGAATTTCTCGAACGCCTCGAGCCGCTGGGCTATGCCTTTGGTATAATCTAACCTGTCTATCGATAATATAATGCGTTGTTTCCCAAACGATTGCCGGAACTGCAACTCGCGTTTTTTCACTATGGCAGAAGCGGCGGCCTCGGCGTACTTCCCGTAATCTATTCCCATCGGGAAGGCATCGGCTACAATGGTACGGTCTTGGGTTTCTATCTGGCCGTGCGTGTTGTTAAAACCACAAATGCGGGTAACGGCGCTCAGGAAATGGCGCATATAATCGAAGGTATGAAAACCGATCAGATCGGCGCCTAAAACACCCTCCAGCAGGGCTTTGCGCCAGGGCAGCAACCGGAAAACCTCGTAACTCGGAAACGGAATATGTAAAAAGAAACCAATGCTGATATTGGGCAGTTGCTCGCGCAAAAGTTTAGGCAGCAGCATTAGCTGATAATCGTGCACCCAGATGGTATCGTTGGGGCGGGCCACCTTTAATACCTCGTCCAGAAACTTACGGTTTACGCGCTCATAAGCTTCCCAATATTGCTTGTTGTAGGTTACGTACTGGCTAAAGTAATGGAAGTTGGGCCATAAGGTTTCGTTGCTGAATCCTTCGTAATAATCGGTAATATCGGCTTTTGTTAAAAAAACCGGGTGCATATTCTCGTCTTTCAGATCTTCGGTTATCTGCTCTCTGGTATCTTCGCTGCTCACGTACAAACCGGGCCATCCTACCCACAGGTTATCGCCTTTTTTATAAACAGAGCTAAGACCGGTGGCCAGTCCGCCCTCGCTCGTTTTATATTGCAATTCGCTTCCTTTTTTATGCACTTTCACCGGAAGCCGGTTCGAAATTATTATCGTTCTGCCCATGTATTTTTTAACGGCATAGAGCTATTTTCGGTTTTGCGAAATGATGGTTTTTGGCCGCATTTATAAAAATAAAATATAATGTCAGGTATATTTATAGAATGTAATATCTGCGGATGTTAGCAAAGGCGGCAATTTCTTTATTCTTCGGGCCGTATTAATCAACAAAAACAGGCTGTGGCAGGCAAAAAAACGGGCGCCGCAAACCAATAATTTACACTTGCCGGCAATTGCCCGCTCCTGCGCCCGATAGCACAATAATTTTTATACAAAGCCGGTTTTGTAACTATACAGCCAATTTATAAACAATATTTTTGCGCTCAGGCCTCTTTTACCGCCCATTACAATAGTAAAGGCAGAAAGAAATTGGTGCGTATAACTTGCTTTTAAAAATAAAACCAGCCTGCGAAGCTCCATTTAAGCCCCTCTCATTTTGGAGAGGGGTTTGGGGTGAGGTTTCACTGGCTGAATAGTTACCCGGTTTTACTCAGGCTTCGGCCAGAAATTTACATTCTTATTTCTACATTTTTTTCAGCTAAACAACTCTATTATATGCGCCTTTTAGTTTGCCTTTTTATGCTCTGCTGCACCGCTTTTTGGCCGCTGCAGGCCCAGCCCGATGCCAAAGAACTGGCAAAGCACCAAAAAGCGGTGGCAAAATCTGCCCGCAACAACGAGGCAATTATAAGCCTCGATACGCTGTATAAAAGCGGCCGGCCGTTTGCCGTGGTGCGCCGCAAAAACCAGTACGATTACGCCTACCAACTGGTAACTTTGCAGGGTGAGCCCCTGTTCTGGACCGATATAGAAACCGGAACGGCAGTTTCTGCCTCGGCGCCGCACGCCCGCAACTGGCGCGTATTTACGTTTATGATAGATTCTGTGGCCGAGGCTGCCGCCTTGCCATTGGGCCTTAACTGGACCGATAACGACCTTGCCCGCGAAATTTTCCGATATGGTTTAGTAGATGCCCAAGGCCTGAACCGGGCAAACGTAATAGATTTTATAAACCGCTACAGCAGCAACGTGCCACAGAAAGATTATACGCTGCAATCGCTGGTGCTGCCCGTGCGCGACCGTACAAAACCGCTGTTCCGCCAGGCCAGAACTACTATTATTCAGGACGGAGTACAAATTGGCATGATCTGGCAGCGAAAACTGCGCAGCACCGGCGAAGTAGCAGCTAAAATTTACAACACCGAGGGCCGGCGCTTTACTTCGTTTATGTTTTTGCCAGGCGCGCAAAACAACTTAGAGTTCGAAACTTCTATAGATGGCCGTTTTCATAAAATAGAAGTAACGCCAGAACAAGATCCGGTGCTGGAGGTGGCGGCGTATCTGGTGGCGAAAGGCTATTTATAGTTATTTCTGAACAGGTTTTATGC
>JAFADQ010000251.1 GCA_023424725.1 Bacteroidota bacterium | reverse complement strand
CTAAATCCCTCTCCAAAAGAGAGGGACTTTAAGGAGCTTCGCGTTTAATTATTTTATAAACCAACTTGCCGCAGGCTCCGATTTCTCCCCTCTCATTTGAAAAAGATCTCGGAGGCAAGGTGAAAATTTCAATCGAGTTATAGGTAAACTAAGCAAACCTGCAGCCACAAAAGAACCATCCACCTCAACCTAAATCCAAAATATCGCATAACGCACTATTCAATACGACACCATGCCCGACAAAATCAAAATATTGCTTGTAGACGACGATGAGGACGATTTCATCATCACCCGCGATATTATTGACGATATTCCGGGAAGAAATTACCGACTTGACTGGGCTTCAAATTTTGAGGAGGCTTTAAAACTAATTAGGGAGAACAAGCACGATGTGTATTTGGTTGATTTCAGGTTAGGTGCGCACGATGGGTTGGAGCTGATCGAAACGGCTGTTGGTGAAGGCCACCAGGCGCCGTTTATTTTGCTCACTGGCCAGTCAGACCGCGAAACCGACGAGCGGGCCATGCGCGCTGGCGCTCAGGATTATTTGGTGAAAGGTAAGATCCATCCGTTCGACCTGGAGCGGTCCATTCGCTACAGCATTGAGCACGCAAAAAGTCTGGCCGAAATACAGAAGCTAAACAGCGAGCTGGAACAGCGCGTAGAAACCCGCACCCGCGAACTGGCCGAGGCCATAGAAAAACTAGAGCAAACCAACCAAAGCCTGTTAGAAGCCGAGCAGGAGGTACGCAAAGCGCTGGCCAAAGAAAAAGAACTGAACGAGCTGAAATCACGGTTTGTAACTATTGCTTCGCACGAATTCCGGACGCCGCTCAGCACGGTGTTGTCGTCGGTTTCCTTAATCAGCAAATATAAAACCGAGGCCGAAGACGAGAAGCGCGCCAAGCACGTAGAGCGCATAAAATCGGCCGTCAGCAACCTCACCAACATCCTCAACGATTTCCTTTCCATCAGTCGCATCGAAGAGGGCAAAATCTACAACGTGCCTGTAAGCATCAATTTAGAGGCCTTTGCACGGGAAATTATAGACGAAATGCAGGGAATGCTGAAGCCCGGCCAGGAAATAAATTATACGCACACCGGCAACCAGCCAGAAGTGCAGCTCGATAAACAGTTGCTCAAAAACATCTTCCTCAACCTGCTCAGCAACGCCAGCAAATACTCTGCGGAGGGCAAAAACATAGGCCTCACAACCCAAATCCTGCCAGATAAAATCACGATTACAGTGCAGGACCAGGGCATCGGTATTCCTTTAGAAGACCAGGCGCATTTGTTTTCGCCGTTTTTCAGGGCCAATAATGTAACCAACATACAAGGCACCGGCCTGGGGCTGAACATCGTAAAACGCTACCTCGATATAATGGGCGGCGAAATAAATTACAAAAGCGTAGCCGGCAAGGGTACTACATTTACCATCCAAATTCCGTTAGCAAGTTAAGTATATTTGTTTCTAAATTTGGAAACATTAATTGTTTTTCTTACGTTTGAAGGTAGCGTTAAATGAGATATTTTTAGACGGTATTTCTGGAAGAAGCAGAAGAGTTTATCTCAACGCTCGACCGCAAAACCATTACAAAGATCTTTTATAATATCGATCTGGCTGAGCAAACCAACGACCCTAAACTTTTTAAAAAGCTGCAGCAGGATATTTGGGAATTCCGGACAAAGTTTGGCGGGCTACAGGTTAGGCTGTTGGCTTTCTGGGACAAAACCGATACAAAACAAACACTCGTTATAGCAACGCATGGTTTTGTGAAAAAAGTAGATAAAGTGCCGGCAAATGAAATATCGAGGGCGATTAAATTGAGAGAAAAATATTTTCGGGGTTAATCAAAAAGTAAACGTATGGCGACAAAAAAAATAAAGACCTATTCGCTTGCCGAAATGAAAGACAAGTACATCGGCGAAGCAGGAAGCGCAGAACGCGAAGAGTATGAATACGAGCTTAGGATGGATGTTTTGGGTAGAATGATAAAAGCAGCCCGCCAGGAAAGAAACCTCACGCAGGAAGAGCTCGGCCGTTTGGTGGGGGTGCAAAAAGCGCAAATTTCTAAGCTCGAAAGCAGCGCCAACAGCGCCACCGTCGACACCATTATCCGGGTTTTCAGGGCATTAAAGGCCGAAATTAACTTTAATGTAAAACTAGAAGATCACTTTGTTAAATTAGCCTGAGAAAATAATTTCCAAACGCTGCAGCTGTACCAGTATCGCAAAGGCACCACATTCACTATCCAAATTCCGCTAACAACATCCTCATGAAAAAAATATTGCTGATAGAAGACAACACCGAAATACGCGAAAACACCGCCGAAATACTGGACCTTGCCAACTACCAGGTGCTGCAGGCCGAAAACGGAAAAGTGGGAGTGGAGCTGGCCAAAAAAGAACACCCAGACCTGATAATCTGCGATATTATGATGCCGCAATTAGATGGTTACGGCGTACTGCACATGCTCAGCAAAAACCCGTCTACGGCCAGCATTCCGTTTATTTTCCTTACGGCAAAAGCCGAGAAAGAAGATTTCCGGAAGGGCATGAACCTGGGCGCGGACGATTACCTTACCAAGCCTTTCGACGACATGGAGCTGCTGAACGCCGTAGAAATGCGCCTTAAAAAGCACGAAGCACTGAAAGCCGAGTTCTCGAAAAGCGTAGAAGGCATTACCGAATTTTTGCAGGAAGCCAAAGGCCAGGGATTGCAGAACCTGATCTCGGACGACCAGAAAATGCAGCAGCTCGGCAAAAAGCAGGATCTGTTTGTGGAAGGCAAAACCCCCAACGCGCTTTATTTCCTTGCCAAAGGCCGCATAAAAGGCTACAAATCTAACGAAGAAGGCCGCGAATACATTACCAATCTCTACAAAGAAGGCGATTTTATTGGCTACATCGATCTGTTGGAGGAGCGCCATTACCGAGAATCTGCCGCCGCGCTGGAAGATTCAGAAGTCTACGTCATCAACAAAGCCGATTTCTTTACCTTGTTATATAATGATCGCCAGGTTGCGCAAAAATTCATCCGCTTGTTATCTGATAACCTGGTCGAGCGCGAGGAGCGGTTGCTGAAACTGGCTTATAATTCGGTGCGCAAACGTGTTGCAGAAGCGCTGATGTTCGTGGAGAAACAATACAAAAACGACTCCGGA
>JAFADQ010000191.1 GCA_023424725.1 Bacteroidota bacterium | reverse complement strand
CATACCTACGGATTCTACAAACAATGAACTGGCTGACTGGATCGTTTACTCAAGGGTAGCCAACCCGAAATTGCGTATCGCTATTAAAGGCGACCGCGATGCCGACTACCCCACCGTGGCGAAAGTGATAGCCACCCTGCAGGATAAGAAGGTGAACCGGTTTAACCTGATCACCAACATGGAGGCAGGGCCTAAAGATTAATAAGTGATTAAGTGAATGAGCGAATAAGTGAATAGCTTTTTTGCTCATTTTATTCACTGATTCACTAATTCACTCATTCAATTATTGATTAAGAAATGGCAGAAGTAAATACCGGCGGGGGTGGCGGCAGAGGCAAAGGCAAGGGCGGTAAAGTCCGGGCCAAGAAGCAAAGCACCAAGATAGACATGACACCGATGGTGGATCTGGCCTTCTTGCTGCTAACCTTCTTTATGCTTACCACCACCTTCAGCAAGCCCCAAACGATGGAGATCGTAATGCCGGATAAAGAAAAGGTAGAAGAAGAAAACCAGACAAAGGTAAAACGCTCTCTGGCGATGACTATTGTACTGGGCGAAAACGACAAGATTTATTACTACTATGGCAGCGACGATGCAGAAATTACGCCTGAAGTAGGCGTTACCAATTTTAGCAAAGACGGAATACGCCAGGTGTTGCGAACCCGTATACAGCAGGTGCCAAAAACCTTTGTGCTGATAAAAGCGCAGGACAGGGCAAAGTATAAAAATATGGTAGACATACTGGACGAAATGAACATTACCAGTGTAGAAACGTATGCTATAGTAGATTATACGCCTGAAGACGAGGAGTTTATGGTACAGGCTACATCAACAGAAGCAAGCTCTTAAAGTTATGGCTATGGAAGCAGATCAGATAATGCGCGCCAGCCTCAACGACATTGTTTTTGAGGGCCGCAATAAAGGATACGGAGCCTACGTGCTCCGTAATAAGTACGAAAAGCACCTTATACGTGCTACCATTGTTGCAGTAAGTTTATTCCTGCTCGGGCTTTTCGGCCCAAGAATTATAGATGCGCTTACTCCCGCCGAAGAAGTAGTACCTGTAGCGGTGAAAGAGGTAAACTACACCGAGCTGGCGCCACCGCCGCCTATGGAGAACATACCGCCGCCGCCGCCGCCGCCAGATATGCCGCCACCGGTGGTAAAGCAGCTTAAATTTACGCCTCCTAAAATCGTAGAAGACGAGAAGGTGGTAGAAGAAGCGCCAACCCTGAAAGAACTGAAAGAAGCACCGGTTATTACTTCTGGCCCAACAATAGATGGTCCGGTAGTAGTAGATCTGCCTCCAACTCCTGTACTTAACGAGGTTATTGAGGAGGAAGTAGAAAAGGTATACACCGTAGTGGAACAGCTGCCTCAGTATAACGGCGGAGACCAGGAAATGTATAACTTCATTCAGAGGAACATAAAGTACCCGCAACAGGCAATACAAGCCGGCATAGAAGGCCGCGTGTTCGTTAGCTTTATCGTCGACAAAAACGGTGAAGTTAGCCAGGTAAAAGCCGAAAAAGGTATTGGCGGTGGTTGCGACCAGGAAGCCGTACGGGTAGTAAAAATGCTGAAAGGCTTCTCACCAGCCAAGCAAAACGGGCGCCCGGTAACTTATCGTTACATTGTGCCGGTTAAGTTTAAGCTACAGTAATATTTTTTAGTTCGGGAATTTAATAAGAGGCTCGCAGCAATGTGAGCCTCTTTTTTTGTCTGAATCAGGATTTGTATTATGGAAAGATTAGCGAGGTTTGGGTTCTTGCAGATAGAAAATTGGCCTTTGCAGGGGTTATCTGAATCAGGATTTACAGAATTAAAGAATTAGCAGAATGGAATTCAGCGCAGCCAATTATGCTATAGTAGCATAAAAATTGGCCTTTGCAGGCTGTGATAAAGAGAATATAAGAGGAGCCTGCGGCAGATAAATAATACCGGTAAGGAGACCGGCGCTGCAAATTTGCGGAGCAGTAATTAAAATTTTTCCGATTTCAGTTGCCGGGTTTTCGCCTGTGAGCTCGACTGGTTTCGTGCGGTAGGGGCGAATTGCATTCGCCCATTGCTTGGTTTCGCGCAGAGTTAGATAGAATTGCAAAAGCTTTTCATTCTGAATCAGAATTTACAGAATTAAGGAATTTTCAGAATTTAGTGTCTGCCACCCTTGTAATTGCCTCTCACAGCCCTCAAAATCCGCTAAACGAAAACTCATATAAAATATTGTATCTGCCTGATGATCAGAAAAATAAACAGCAATTTCATGCAAAACAAACAATAATAGCGCAACGGTTTAAGTTTTTATTACAGAAACAACCTTAAACCCAAAAGCTATGAAAAATCTCATCTGGTTAACCCTCGACGATTTGATCTTTGAGGGCCGCAATAAACTTTACGGCGCTTATGCGCTACGCAAAGAATACCCACGCCACCTGGCAATTGCGCTTTCAGTAGTTTTTGTTTTTGCTGGCCTTAGCATTCCGTTGCCGCAATATTTAAACAAAAACACCACTTTAAGCGATGTACAGCTGCCTGCGAAGCCAGAAGATAAGGTGATAGAGATTGTATTGCCCAATATAGAAGATAAGCCCGGAACCGATCGTGCCGCCTACCCGGTTGCGCCCGCTACAACTACCACAGTAGTAACACCAACCAACACCACCGCTGTAATTACTTTGGTAGATGATGCAATAGCGGCAACAGATGTAATACCAAACAACCAAATAGTAACGAGTGGCGAAACCGGTAATGCCACAAACGCCGGAGCAACAGAAATAACCGGCACAACAACCGGAACAGAAACCGGCCCAGGAAGTGCAGAAACGTATGTTGAGCCAAAAATTGAGAACTTTGCCGAAATAATGCCCCGGTTTCCGGGAGGAGATGCCGCGCTGGCCAGGCAAATAAACCAACTAATGCGTTACCCGGGCGAGGCTGTAAAGGCCGGAATTGCGGGCACTGTATACGTTAGTTTTGTGGTAGACCCAAAAGGCAACGTAAGCCGTATTAAGGTTGAAAAGGGCATAGGCGGCGGTTGCGACGAAGAAGCCATAAGGGTAATAAGTCAGCTAAAAGGTTGGAGCCCGGCAATACAAAATGGCAATCCGGTATTTTTTAAATACGTAATGCCAGTTAGATTTGTGATCAGATAAGTATAAATGACAGAACACAGAGAGAGAAGAACCCGGAAACGCAGCGTTCCGCCGGTAGTTAAATATTTCGGTTATATAATGGTGCTTGTATATTTTGTACTGGGCGCCATTATTCTTTTTACCGACGAAATTTTGCCAGGCATGCCACAGATGCAACGCAATTTACTGGGCGGCCTTTTGCTGCTTTATGGCTTGTTCAGGGCGTATACCACCTACGCGAATTCTAAAAAAAGGGAGAGAGACCGTTTATGATCAGGAATTTTACAACTGCGCTTTTTCTTACGCTGGCAGCTTATAGTTTTAGCGGCTGCGGCAGCAGCGATCCGAAAAAAGAAGTAGATACATCTACAACAGGCACCATAAAAATGTCGGTAGACGATACTTTTTTGCCCCTTGCCGATGCCGAGCTGCAAACGTTTCATTCGCTGTATAAATTCGCGCAGATAAATGTAAGCTACCGGCCCGAAGCCGAAATTGTACGCGACCTGCAGCGCGACAGCGCCCGCACCATTATGATCTCGAGGCTGCTCACCAAAAAAGAGACCGAAGTATTCGATAAGCTGAAAATACAGATAAAGCCCCTGAAAATAGCGGTAGATGCGGTGGCCATAGTAATGCACCCCGATAACCCCACAGAACAATTTACGGTTACGCAGCTGGCCGGTATTTTGTCGGGCAAAGTAAGCAACTGGAGCCAGGTAGAAGGCAACACAACAGATGCTGGAATCACTATTGTTTTCGATAACCAAAACTCCAGCAC
>JAFADQ010000166.1 GCA_023424725.1 Bacteroidota bacterium | reverse complement strand
GGCGGAGACCGTAACCGTGGCGGTAACGATCGCGGCGAGCGTCGCGAGCGCCCTGCTTCTGATAACCAATAAATAAGAAAAGTTAAAAAGCCCTGCCAAAAGTGGCGGGGCTTTTTTATTTCTTTGAACTTTCGGAGGGGGTTAATTGTAACGATTAAGTACCCTTTACCACAAACGGCGTAAAAATCTGAAAATAAATAGCCTAAAGCTCTGTTATTTTCCTGAAAAGCTTAAAATTATGTCTTGTTAACTTGACATGTGGCTTACTTTATAGCGAACTTTGTGGGTTGGAACGAAAGTTTAATTTTTTCCAGGCAATAATAATTCATATTCTCTTCCGATGAGACAACTCAAGATCAGTAAACAGATCACCAACCGCGAAAGCCAGTCGCTTGACAAATATCTGCAGGAAATAGGTAAAGTAGACCTGTTAACTCCGGACGAGGAAGTAACTCTGGCCCAGAAGATAAAAGAAGGTGATCAGCTTGCTCTTGAAAAACTTACCAAAGCCAATTTGCGCTTTGTGGTTTCAGTAGCCAAACAATACCAGAACCAAGGCCTTTCTCTGGGCGATCTTATTAACGAAGGCAACCTTGGTTTGATTAAAGCCGCCAAGCGTTTCGACGAAACCCGTGGTTTCAAATTTATCTCTTACGCCGTTTGGTGGATTCGCCAGTCAATCCTGCAGGCATTGGCCGAGCAGTCGCGTATTGTGCGTTTGCCGCTAAACCGTGTAGGCTCGTTAAACAAGATCTCAAAATCTTTCTCCGAGCTGGAGCAAAAATTCGAGCGTGAGCCATCGCCGGAAGAAATAGCCGAAGTGCTTGATCTTACTACTTCCGAAGTGGTAGATACACTGAAGATCTCCGGCCGCCACGTGTCTGTAGATGCTCCCTTCGTTCAGGGCGAAGAAAACCGCCTGCTCGATGTGCTGGAGAACGAAGACGAAGAATCGCCGGACATGGGTCTGATGACCGATTCGCTGCGTAAAGAAGTGCAGCGTGCTCTTTCTACGCTTACTAAGCGTGAGGCAGATGTGGTAACTCTTTACTTCGGTCTTAACGGCCAGCACTCGCTTACTTTAGAAGAAATTGGCGAGGAGTTTAACCTTACCCGCGAGCGCGTCCGGCAGATAAAAGAAAAAGCCATCCGCAGGTTGCGCCACACTTCCAGAAGCAAAGCGCTAAAACCATATTTAGGATAAAAAGCAAAAAAGCCCCGGAATTATTCCAGGGCTTTTTTGCTTATATAAATAACTGATCTGCAATTAGAAACAAGTAAGTAGCTACAGTAATTATAAAAGTAAATTATTAGGCTGGTACGGCCATTTTTTTGCCCGTACCAGCCTAACCAGAAAGGCAAAAGTCTCTGAAATACGGGCGATTTTTCGTATACTTGTAGCCGTTTACCAGAAGAGGTAAAGACCATGACAACAGAAAAAACCAAAGTTCTTATTATCGGCTCAGGCCCCGCTGGTTATACAGCGGCTATTTACGCTTCCCGTGCCGGTTTAAAGCCAGTTCTATATCAAGGATTGCAACCTGGTGGGCAGCTAACCATTACCAACGATGTTGAGAATTACCCCGGCTATGCCGATGGCGTAATGGGCCCCGCCATGATGGAAGATTTTAAACGCCAGGCAGAACGCTTCGGCGCATCTATCCGCTTCGGAATGGCTACTGCCGTAGATTTTTCCGGCTCTCCGCATAAAGTTACCATCGACGATAACCATTTAATAGAAGCCGATACGGTAATTATCGCTACCGGAGCTTCGGCCAAATGGCTTGGCTTAGAGTCGGAGGCACGATTAAACGGTTCGGGGGTTTCTGCTTGCGCGGTGTGCGACGGCTTTTTCTATCGCGGAAAAGACGTGGCAATTGTAGGTGCCGGCGATACCGCTGCCGAAGAAGCTACTTATCTTGCCAACCTTTGCAACAAAGTGTATATGATCGTGCGCCGCGACGAAATGCGCGCTTCCAAGATCATGCAGCAACGGGTGCTTGGCACACCAAACATAGAAGTGCTATGGAATTCTGAAACAGACGAAATACTGGGTAAAGACGTTGTAACCGGAGCAAGAATTAAAAACAACGTTACCGGCGAGATGAGCGAGATAGCTGTAGAGGGCTTTTTTGTGGCCATCGGGCACCAACCAAACTCGGGTATTTTTGCCGGGCAATTAAATATGGACGAGAGCGGCTACATTAAAACCATTCCGGGCACCAGCCGCACCAATATAGAAGGTGTTTTTGCCTGCGGCGATGTGCAGGACCATGTTTACCGCCAGGCCGTTACAGCAGCCGGTACCGGTTGCATGGCCGCGCTGGATGCCGAGCGCTGGCTGGCCGCGCACCATCAGCCTGCAGAGGTGATGAACAACTAATCAGTTACTTTTCAGCATATTAAATAGAAACATTTACTTTTGTAATTTGTTAGAGGCAACCTTCCGAAGGCCCTTTTCAATATCAGAAATAAATGTATTTTAATGTATAATCCGGAGCCAATGCTTTCGTTAACAGAAAGCATTGGTTTCTGCTTTATTCCAAATCCCTTTGATTAAATTCGTTTTTAAACTCACCGCCTTTATTTTGCTGCTATCGGTGGGAGCTGCCGCGCAGGCGCAGCCACCAAAAGGCAAAAGCAAAGATTTCTTCAAGATAAAAGCGCCGAAAATAGATTACATAACGCCCGATACCACGGTGCTGATAGAGTATGAAGATTTCCCGGAAGATACCGCCGATTTCGATCTGTCTATTTATTTTAACCCGGCCAAAGAACTGAACATAGTTAACGAAGATACCACAACCCTGGACGAAGGCGAACAGGAAATTGTAGAAATATCGGAAGAAATACTGGTAGACAGTACCTGGATCCGGATTGCCGGTTATTACGCCATTTGGGACACCCGCAACCTGAACCCGTACCGGGTAGACGCGCGGCAGTTTAAAGACACCGTAGAGCTAAACCTGATAGACCCGGTGTATAACCGCACCTGGAAAATGCCGCTGGTTAAAAATCCTGTTACATCTTCTTTTGCCTATCGCTGGAACCGCTGGCATTACGGCACCGACCTTGATCTGGACCGGATGGACAGCGTTAGAAGTGTGTTTGATGGCGTGGTGAGGATTGTGAAATGGGACGGCGGCGGCTACGGTAATTACATTTTAGTGCGGCATTATAACGGGCTCGAAACATTGTATGGCCATCTTACCAAATCTTTAGTAGAAACTGGCCAGTTTGTAAAAGCCGGCGAATTAATTGGCTGGGGAGGGAGCACAGGCCGCAGCACAGGCCCGCATCTGCACTTCGAAGTGCGCTACGAAGGAAACCCTATTAACCCGGAAAGTATGTACGATTTTCCGAAGGAATTGCTGATCTCTACCACCTATACCATAACTCCCGAAACGTATAAGTACTTAACACAGGTTGGCAGCAGAACCTACCAGGGCCGGAAAGGCATGTATTATAGGGTAAAATCAGGCGACAATTTGGGAGCCATAGCCCGCAAATACAATACATCGGTAGCAAATTTGTGTAAGCTAAACCGTATTAGGCCAACCACCATTTTATCTGTTGGCCGTAGACTTAGGGTTAGATAAAAATTTGCCTTATGAAGCTCGATATTCTGGCCTTTGCAGCTCATCCGGATGATGCGGAACTTAGTTGCATAGGAACTTTAATTAAACATATAAAAGCTGGCCAAAAAGCCGGAATTGTAGATTTAACCCGCGGCGAGCTTGGCACAAGAGGCACTTCGGAAATTCGCGATCAGGAAGCAGCCCATGCCACCAGAATTGCCGGATTGCATGTGCGCGACAATCTGGGTTTGGCCGATGGCTTTTTTAGAGGCGATAGAAAAAGCCTGCTAAAAATAGTAGAGGCGATAAGAAAATACCAGCCCGAAATTGTGCTCTTAAACGCTGTTCACGACCGCCATCCCGATCATGGCCGTGGGAGTAACGTTGCCTCAGAAGCTTGTTTTCTTTCTGGTTTAAAAAAAGTGAAAACCGTAGACGAAAACGGAGACCCGCAAAAGGCCTGGCGCCCAAAAGTGGTATACCATTACATTCAGGACCGTTTTATTGCCCCCGATCTGGTGGTAGATATTTCTGATGTGTGGGAGCAAAAACAGGAGTGCATCCGCGCCTTCCGCTCACAATTTTTCGACCCAAATAGTGTTGAGCCCGACACGTATATTTCGTCGCCGGAGTTTATGCAGTTTCTCGAGGCGCGCGCTCAGGAAATGGGCCATTCTATTGGCGTAAAATATGGCGAAGGTTTCACCAAAGAAAGAAATGTTGGGGTAAATTTGCTTACAGATTTAATTTAGGTGGCCGAACCAGAATTTACAGAGTTTTAGAAATCGCAAAATGTGGGTAACAAAATCAACCAGTAAGTGGCAAAAAATGGCACTTTACGGGCCAAATTTAGCAACCCCTGGCATAAGTAATCCTTGAATTAACTTTATACAAAACAGGTTTTAAATTCTGAAAATTCTATAATCCTGTAAATTCTGATTTCCACAAAAAAAGCTCTCGCTGCAAACCAGCGGGAGCTTTGTATTTTTCAGCTTTTTAGAAGAACTCAGGCAGTTCTGTTGCGTTTCCAGTTGCTCGTTTCTGCTGTAGTGCCTGTATTTTTGGCCTCCGCAGCCGGTTTGGTTTTTTGTTGAAGAAAGGCTGCCAACACGGCGGCGAGGGTTTCTTCTGCGGGGCTAACTTCCGGTGTTAACGAATCTTCCTTAAAATACAGGTTTATAAACTTTGTATCGAAATTACCCGACACGAAGGCTTCGTGCTGCATCACAAATTTGCCGAACGGCAGGGTAGTGGCGATGCCGGTAATCTGGTATTCATCTATCGCCCTTATCATTTTTTCTATCGCTTCCTGGCGGTCTTTGCCAAATGTTACCAGCTTGGCTATCATGGGGTCGTAATAAATCGGAATGTCCATGCCTTGCTCAAAACCATCGTCTACGCGCACGCCCGGCCCTTGCGGACGGGTGTAGGTAGTTAAGCGCCCAATATCTGGCAAAAAGTTGTTAGATGGGTCTTCGGCATACACACGCAGCTCTAGGGCATGCCCGGTTATGCTAAGTTCTTCCTGCGCGAAAGGCAATTTATGGCCTTCTGCTATTCTTATCTGCTCTTTAACCAAATCCAGACTTGTGATCATTTCCGTAACCGGGTGCTCTACCTGCAGGCGGGTATTCATCTCGAGGAAATAGAAATTCAGGTTTTCATCTACCAGAAACTCTACCGTGCCGGCGCCATAATAATTGCAGGCTTTGGCAACGTTTACGGCACACTGGCCCATTTTTTCGCGCAGCTCGGGTGTTAAAACCGCGCTAGGGGCTTCTTCTATCACCTTTTGGTGGCGGCGCTGTATAGAACATTCGCGCTCGAACAAATGCACAATATTGCCATGCGTATCGCCTAAAACCTGAATTTCTATGTGCCGCGGCGAGCCGATATATTTCTCTATAAACACCGCGCCATCGCCAAAAGAAGATACGGCCTCGTTTACAGCGGTTTGCATTTGCTCCTCAAAAGTTTCGAGGTTTTCTACCACACGCATGCCTTTGCCGCCACCGCCGGCGCTCGCTTTAATCAGAATAGGAAAACCAACCTCTGTTGCCACCTTTTTTGCCTCTTCCAGGTCTGTAATGGCATCTTCTGTGCCAGGCACCATCGGAATGTTATAAGAGGCAACGGCGTGTTTAGCTGCCAGCTTGCTTCCCATTAATTCTATTGCTTCCGGCGAAGGACCTATAAAAATGATGCCCGCAGCTTTGGCCTGACGCGCGAAATTGGCATTTTCGGACAAAAAACCGTAGCCCGGGTGTATGGCATCTACTTTTAGGTTCTTGCAAACCTCTATTATTTTATCGCCACGCAAGTAAGATTCTGACGAGGCAGCCGGGCCAATGCATACCGCTTCGTCGGCAAAGCGCACGTGCAGGGCGTTGCGGTCGGGCTCGCTGTAAACGGCAACCGTTTTTATGCCCATTTCTTTGGCAGAGCGCATTACCCGCAGGGCAATTTCGCCGCGGTTGGCAACTAA
Source organism: Bacteroidota bacterium (assembly GCA_023424725.1). Taxonomy (GTDB): domain Bacteria; phylum Bacteroidota; class Bacteroidia; order Cytophagales; family Hymenobacteraceae; genus JAFADQ01. The sequence continues at coordinate 2,724 of JAFADQ010000166.1, read as the reverse complement.
TATTTTACTTATCTTTTTCTTCATAATTGCTTTTATAATGTAAAAGGCGATTTAACACCTTCAGAAACCGAGTATTCCTGCAAAGTAAAAAGGTTACGGGCAATAACAGAAATCAGAAGGGCAGGTAAGGCAAAATAATTCTGAATCATATTTTTGGCATTTGCTCAATATTTTGGGAATCAGCCTCAAATAACTTAATTTTGCGCGTCTGTTGGTTTAAAATTTTGAGTAAGAACTAACAATTTATTTCTATTTTTCCTTCACAAATTAAATCCCTATTCCAGTGGATATTTTTGAAAAACGACTAGGCAACCGCGGCCCGTTGGGCAGCCATTCTCACTATGCTCACGGATACTTTGCTTTCCCTAAACTAGAGGGCGAAATTGGTCCGCGCATGAGATTCAGAGGCAAAGAAATGCTTAACTGGAGCTTGAACAACTACCTGGGCCTGGCAAACCACCCGGAAGTGCGCAAAGCCGATGCCGATGCCGCCGCCGAGTGGGGAATGGCGTACCCGATGGGCGCCCGCATGATGAGCGGAAACACCAACCTGCACGAGCAACTGGAATCTGACCTTGCCGAATTTGTAGGCAAAGAAGATTGTTTTCTTTTAAATTACGGGTACCAGGGCGTTGTGTCTATTATAGATGCGATGGTAGACCGCCACGATGTTATTGTGTACGATGCCGAATCGCATGCATGTATTATAGATGGTGTGCGTTTGCACCAGGGCAAGCGCTTTGTGTATGGCCATAACGATATAGAAAGCCTGGAGAAGCAACTTAACCGCGCAACTAAAATTACAAACGAAACCGGCGGCGGAATTCTGGTTATTACAGAAGGCGTGTTTGGCATGTCGGGCAACCTGGGCAAGCTGCGCGAAGTAGTTGCCCTGAAAGAAAAATTCCAGTTCCGTTTGTTTGTAGACGATGCGCATGGTTTTGGCACTATGGGCGATACCGGAGCCGGAACGGGCGAGCACCTGAATGTGCAGGACGAAATTGACCTGTATTTTTCTACGTTCGCTAAATCTATGGCCAGCATTGGTGCTTTCGTGGCAGCCGAGGAGAATATAATTGGCTACCTGCGCTACACCATGCGCTCTCAGATTTTTGCCAAAGCCCTGCCAATGCCAATCGTAGCCGGAGCTATTAAGCGTTTGGAATTACTTCGCACCCGCCCCGAGCTGAAAAACAACCTCTGGACAATTGTAGATGCGTTGCAAAGCGGCCTAAAAGAGAAAGGATTTAACATTGGCACCACACAATCGTGCGTTACGCCGGTGTTGCTTAGCGGCCAGATTCCGGACGCCACCGGTTTGATTATGGACCTGCGCGAAAACCACAATATTTTCTGCTCTATAGTAGTGTATCCGGTGGTTCCGCGCGATGTAATTATGCTTCGTCTTATCCCAACTGCGGCGCACTCTCTGGCCGATGTGGAAGAGACAATCGCGGCTTTCGAAAAAGTGTCTTCTAAGCTTAATAAAGGGCAATATTCTGCTGCTTCGGCGGCTGTAGAGGGCTAAAATTGCAAAAAAGAGTAAAAAATGTGGGTGTAGAGCACCGAATTATTTGCGTCTATATTATAAAAACGTATATTTCGGCCATAAATACCCATCATTCACTTTTAATTCTATTTAATAATGAACACTTTTAGCAAAGTTCGTGACTTGGTAATGTCTTTAGAAGACGATTTCGAAAAGTTCTACGACAAGAAAAACCAGGCTGCCGGAACACGTGTACGTAAAGGCATGCAAGAGTTGAAAAACATGGCTACTGAAATCAGAAAGTCAGTGCAGGATATGAAAAATAGTGGCGATGCTGCCCCTGCTTCAAAATCTGGCGGTGCTAAAACTGCTGCTAAAGGAAAGAAATAATCTCTTTCTAATCCTATAAGTTAAGTCCTGCCCACAAAGCAGGACTTTTCTTTTTTAATCCGTAGGTAAACCCTTCAACAATAAAAGCCCGGATAGCAAACACTAATTGCTATCCGGGCTTTTATTGTTAGGCTGCGAAGGCCAAAAACAGGGCTACTCCACTACAATCAGGTAATAATTTTTCTTACCTTTTTGCACCAGCAAATATTTATTTTGCAGCAAAGTAAAATTAGCCGCCTGCTCGGGGTTGGTTACCTTTTCTTTGTTTATACTTACGCCTCCGCCTTTTATCATTTTTTTTGCTTCGCCTTTCGAGTCGAATATCTGCATGGCGGTAACTTCCGACAAAAGATCTGTAGCGTTGCCGGCATTGGCTAAGCTGTCGCGGCTAACCTTAACCTGCGGTACGCCTTCCATAACCGACATCAGCATATCTTCGCTTAGCTTTTGCAGCAACTCGGTGGTGCCCTTGCCAAACAATATTTCGGAGGCTTCTACGGCGTGTTTCCAGTCTTCTTCAGAATGCACTAAAGTTGTTACCTCGCGGGCCAGCGCTTTTTGCAAGGCCCGCTGGTGAGGTGCTTGTTTGTGCTCTTCCAGAATAGCCTCTATTTCTTCTTTTGTAAGCAGTGTGTATACTTTTATCAGCTTTTCGGCTTCGTCGTCGCTTAAGTTTAGCCAAAACTGGTAAAAAGTATACGGCGAGGTAAGGTTAGGGTCCAGCCAAACGTTGCCGCCTTCAGATTTGCCAAACTTAGTGCCGTCTGCTTTTGTAACGAGTTTACCCACCAGGGCATACGCCTTGCCGCCGTCCATTCTGCGGATAAGTTCGGTGCCGGTGGTTA
>JAFADQ010000067.1 GCA_023424725.1 Bacteroidota bacterium | reverse complement strand
ATGCCACACCGCTTGCCCGCCGCGGAACTCCCGAAGAAGTAGCAAATGTGTACGCTTTTCTGGCCTCTAACGAAGCAAGTTTTATTACCGGCGCGTTGGTAAATGTTGATGGCGGTATTACCGTATCTAAGGGTGGCTGCAACCACGAAGCTGGAAGCACCATAAACAAGGCCCCCAAAGGCGAACTACAATTAGACCACTCTATGGATGGAAATAAAAACCGCACAAAGTGGATTCATCCGTAAAGCCGGGCAGAAACAAGCTGGGTTCGGTTAATAAAACTTTTCCAAACTGTTTTTATAGATGATTTAGAAGTGTTAGTAGATATTTAAGAGCCTTTACAGCTCCGTAAGAACGTTCTGATTGTAGAATGAAATATTAACTCAGTATAAAGCTCGTATGCCGCTTTGCACAACATTCAAAAACAATTACTACAAACAGGCCACTCTTCCGGAGTTGTAAAGAATTATTATTAAGCTAACTCAGGTTAGTAATACCTTGCTAAATTTCTAAATATCGGCTATAATCCGGGTGTTTTTCTGCTGATTTTTGCCGTTTCTACTGCCTGCGGCAGGCAAAAAACATGCTGCTTCAGCATAAAATTTCTGAAGATTTTTGTTGCTTCTTTCCTGACCTGTTTTTGGCCCTTACAGCTATTTCCAGGCATGTTTTTGGGTTGAATTTAAGGTTTACTATATAGTTCTTGTTTGCCTTTGGTTCAAAACTATTTCAGAACAAAGCCCCCAAAATAGCCGTAAAAGGACACATAACCAACGATTTAGAAACGATGGCAACTTCAAATAAAAACTCTAATACCCGTAGCTCAGGCAGCTCGCGTATTTCTTCAAATACAAAAACAAAAGGTCGTGTATCTTCATCAAGCCGCAGCTCGGTTTCTTCCGCTTCCGGAAGAGCAAGTGGCAGCAGCCGGCGAAGCAGCTCTAAGCGCTCATCTTCGAGCGGCAGCTAGAGTATAATACGGCCCATCATTAATTAGTAACCTAAACAGCCCGGTTGGCAGAAATGCCGGCCGGGTTGTTTTATTTACCCCCGGTTATAGTAATTTGTTTTGCAGGTTTTGTATATTTGTTCCAAACCAATCTTAAACTAAATGCCATCCGAACCTGGCCCCGAACCCGAAACGGGCACTTTTTTATCTCCTTTTTCTGCCGCTAAAGCGCGCATAATTCCTGCCCTACAGGCCTCCGCAGGTGTTTTTCTTTCAGAAGTAAGAATACTTTTTGTCTTTTCATTTAATGCGTCCGTATACCAATTGCGGGCCAGTTCCAGCATTGCATGATCTTAGATATATTTCTTACGATATTTCTGGTTTTCCTGAACGGATTTTTCGTTGCCGCAGAATTTGCGCTGGTTAAGGTTCGCTCTTCACAAATAGATTTAAAGGCCAAGGCGGGCAGCAAAATGGCTTTGCTAACGCAAAACATGCTGCAACACCTCGATGCGTATCTCTCCGCCACGCAGCTGGGTATAACATTAGCATCGCTTGGTTTGGGCTGGATTGGCGAGAGCGTGGTGTCCAAGATCATTATTAATACCATGCATTTGTTTGGCGCCCAGCTTCCCGAAGCTACCGCACATCAAATTGCGCTGCCCATCGCTTTTGCTTTAATTACCTTTTTGCACATAGTTTTTGGCGAGCTGGCCCCAAAATCGCTGGCCATACAACGCTCCGAATCTACGGCGCTGGCCCTGGCCTTGCCCATGAAATTTTTCTATTACCTCTTCAGGCCGTTTATTTTTGTTTTGAACGGGTTTGCAAACTGGCTGCTGCGCCTGGTGGGCATACAACCCGTGCATGGCCAGGAAATGCACAGCCCCGAAGAATTGCGGTATTTGCTGGAGCAAAGCGGCAACGGCGGTATAGAAACCGACGAGCAGCAACTGTTGCGTAACGTGTTTGAATTTACCGACCGCGTAGCCCGCAACGTAATGGTGCCCCGCACGCAGGTAGTAGCCGTAGAGGCCAACTCGTCGCTTGACCATGTGTTGCAAAAACTTACCGACGAAGGCTACAGCCGCATGCCCGTGTACCGCGAAACGATAGATAATATTATCGGTACTGTACATGCCAAAGATTTGCTGCGCGTAGTTATTCAGAACAAAAAAATGAAGCTTCGCGATTTGCTGCATCCGGTGCATTTTATTCCGGAAACGCAGAAAATCAACACGTTGCTTAAAGATTTCCAGCTGCGGCATATTATGATGGCCATTGTGCTGGATGAGTTTGGCGGCACCGCCGGTATTATTACCCTGGAAGATATTCTGGAAGAACTGGTAGGCGAAATACAGGACGAGTACGATCAGGAAACCCCGCTGGTAGAAAAAATCAGCGACGACGAATACATCGTAAACACCAGCCTTGCCATATCAGACGTAAACGAATACCTGCCCCACGAACTTCCCGAAAGCAGCGATTACGACACCATTGGAGGCCTTGTAAACCAGATCTTCGGCAAAATACCCGACGTAGACGATACTGCCATACATGGCCCCTACGAATTTACGGTGCTAAAGCGCAACCGCCGCCGCGTAGAAAGCGTGCGCCTGATGGCCGTAAAAGAAGACCTGGACGACGAAGGGCAGTAGAGAAGTGAAAGTGAGTAGTTTTAAATTGGCAGTGATAAGTTGTTAGTTGGCGTAAGCAAATAGAATATAGCATAACCGCCAACTACCACGTGTCATTGCGAGGAACGAAGCAATCTCCCGTCTGAACCACTGATTAATCTGTATTTGTCAGCCTTTATTGATCTAAAAAAATCATAGCCAACCATATTATTAATCACTGAAATCAAACATTCGATAAATAAGAAAGGCAGCCCAACCGAGCTGCCTTTCTTATTTTTTATGCTGTAATGGCTGTTTTTTTTGCCATTGCAGGGTTGTTTTCCATTTGCAAGTGGGAGATTGCTTCGTGCCTCGCAATGGCATGGTAGCCAGCTTTAAATTAGAATTTGACTTTAATAAATTTGCTAACGGCCTGCTTTTTACGGCCGGTCCTTCAGAAACGGATAGCGGTAATCGTTTGCCGGAACGAAGGTTTCTTTAATGGTGCGTGGCGTAACCCAACGGATTAGATTCAGTACAGAACCGGCTTTGTCGTTGGTGCCCGATGCGCGCGAACCGCCGAATGGCTGCTGCCCAACTACAGCGCCGGTTGGTTTGTCGTTTATGTAGAAGTTGCCGGCAGAGTAGCGCAGTTTTTCGGTAGCCGTTACGATGGCCTCGCGATCCTGAGCGAAGATGGCGCCTGTTAAAGCATACGGAGAAGTAGAATCTACCAGCTCCAGAATTTCTTCCCAGCTTTCGTTCTCATACACAAACACCGTTAGCACCGGCCCGAAAAGCTCTTCGCACATGGTGGTGTACTTGGCATCTTTGGCCAGAATAATGGTCGGCTCGATAAAGTAACCTTTCGATTTGTCGTAGTTACCTCCGGCGATTATTTCCTGTCCGTCGGCTTTGGCGTTATCGATATATTTGGCCAGTTTGTCGAATGATTTTTCGTCGATAACGGCATTGATAAAGTTGCCGAAATCTTCTACATCGCCCATTTTAAACGATTTCAGGTCTTCTACCAGGTAGCCTTTTACTTCCTCCCACAAATTAGACGGAATGTATACCCGCGATGCCGCAGAACATTTCTGCCCCTGGTACTCGAAAGCGCCGCGCGAAATAGAAACAGCTAGTTCTTTAGCTTTGGCCGATCTGTGCGCTACAATGA
>JAFADQ010000332.1 GCA_023424725.1 Bacteroidota bacterium | reverse complement strand
GCATAAAGTAGCTACCAACGCTGGTTTCGCCAACTTTAGAGATTATATGTTCGTTGCGCTTGGCCGCTTCGATTACTCGCCGCAAGATTGTTTCGATTTTCATGAAGCCATACAAAAAGAGGTGGTGCCGGTTATGCGCGACTTCGAGCGCAAGCGCAAAAAGCAACTCGGCATAAGTTCGCTGCGCCCCTGGGATATGGATGTAGACCCAAGCGGGCAGCCACCGCTGCAGCCCTTCAGCACGGGGCAGGAGCTGCTGCAAAAATCTTTAAACGCGCTTGGCAGCACCGACAGTTATTTCCAGTACTGCCTAAACACGATGCAGCAAATGAACCACCTCGACCTGGAATCGAGGAAAGGCAAAGCGCCCGGCGGCTACAATTACCCCTTAGACGAAGTGGGTGTGCCGTTTATTTTTATGAACGCCACCAGCAACCTGCGCGATGTGGTAACGCTTTTGCACGAAGCAGGCCACGCGGTTCATTCTTTCTTAACCCGCGATTTAGTTTTAGGAGCTTTTAAGCATCCGCCTTCTGAGGTTGCCGAGCTGGCCTCTATGAGCATGGAGCTGCTGACACTCGATAAATGGGACCGGATTTTTGAGAACGAAGACGAGCTGAACCGCGCCAAACGCCAGCACCTGGAAGGCGTTCTCAGCACTTTTCCGTGGGTGGCCACAGTAGATAAATTTCAGCACTGGATTTACGAAAACCCACACCACACAACAGAAGAACGCACCGCCAAATGGGTAGAAATTTTCGCGGAATTTAACCTGCAGGAAATAGACTGGACCGGCTTGGAGCAATACCGCGAATTTAGCTGGCACAAACAACTGCATATTTTTGAGGTGCCGTTTTATTACATAGAATACGCTATGGCGCAACTCGGCGCAATTGCCGTCTGGAAGAGCTACAAAGAGCGGCCCGAGCAGGCGCTTATCAATTATAAAGAGGCGCTAAAATTGGGCTACACCCGGTCTATTGGCGATATTTACGAGGCTGCGGGCATCAAATTCGACTTTAGTACAGCCTATATCCGTGAATTGGTGCAGTTTGTAAAGAACGAGCTAAAGCAGATTCCGGAGGTGAAATAGAAATTGATTTCAGCAAAAATAAAAATGCCTGCCACATTAGCTGTAGCAGGCATTTTTTGTGGTGTTAGAGCCTTATTTAACTCTGGTCCATTTCTGCGACCGGCCAATCATAGAAAAGCCAATGTAGCCGCGCACTTCCAGCTTATCGGGGCCGAGCATGGTCATGTTGCACGAGTAGGTTTTACCATTTTTAGGGTCGTAAATCTCGCCATCGTCCCATTTGTTGCCTTCGTCGTGCTCAAAACCCTTCATCATCACCATGCCTTTAATAGGGCGGCTCCTAAGTTTATCGTCGGGGTTGTTAATATCGGTTTTTGGTTTTCCGTCGCGGTTTGGGTCTTTTAGCCACACAATTTTGCCGCACAACTTTTCGCTATCGCATTTATAAATTTCTATGCGGGCCTCGCCGCTTTCGTTTAGCCACGTACCGATAGGAGAGTGCTGCTGGGCAAACGCGATGCTGCCCATCAGGAAAATAAAAAGAAAGAGGGTTAATTTTTTCATGGAAAACAGTTTGGTTCTGGTTGAAGTATATAATTAAGGAAATATACTGATTATAGGAATATATTGTTGATCCTCATTAAAATATAATTCAATAACCGTACCGATTTATGAAGCTTACGTTGCGCTTAGTGGCTCTGTTACAGGGAGTTTATTTTTTTGTACCTGGCATTTGGCCTTTGCTTCACATGCCCAGCTTTTTGGCCGTTACAGGTCCTAAAACAGATTTGTGGCTCGTGAAAACCGTTGGGGCGCTTTTGGCCGTAATTGGGCTTGCATTAATGGCTGCGGGCATCAAAAAACGGGTTACGCCAGAGATAATGCTGCTCGGGGTATTAGCGGCAGTGGCAATGGCTGTGGTAGATATTTATTACTCCGGCACCAATACCATTTCAGACATTTACCGGTACGACGCGGCCTGCGAAATAATTATTATTTTTTTATGGGTGATAGCCTGGAACAAGAGTAAGAACAAGGGCAAATAGCCGTATGCCGGGTAACTGCTGCAGGTTAAACGCGTTAAGTTTATAAAAAAATATTATAGCTATAAACTTCTATCAAGTAAAAAATAGTTTGCTGTAAGTCTTAAAGTTAAACCTTTCTGGTCGCGATAAAGTACAAGTAATATGTTCAACCCAAAACCCGGTCGTTATGGAAATAAATGTATACCACCAGCGCGAGAAAGGTCGCTTTTTAACAGTAGTGAAAGGCCGCGAAGCATTTATGAAGTACACCAAGCCGGATAAGGAAGTGTTGGAAATAACCTCAACCTTTATTCCGGCCGAGCTCCGCGGGCAGGGAATTGCCTGCCAGATTGCCGAATTTGCCTGCCACTATGCGCAGGCCAAGAATTTAAAGATAAAACCATCGTGCCCTTACCTGGCGCAGTTTATAGAAAACAACCCCGAAGTATACCAGATCGTACAAACGGTAGATGCGTAACAGCATTGGTAAAAGCGGAAAATAACCGGAATAAAAAGCTGTAAAATTGCTGAACTATTCCAAAGTTTTTTAACTTTACAATATGCAGCGAGTGCTGCGCGCAGGCCGGACTAAACGCCTCCTGTGGATGTGGAACTTAAAGAAAGGAGGTATAATGTCTAGTCCAGAACAAAACCCCTCAAGCCCTTGCATTCGTTTCACTTTTAATGCTCTGCGCTTCTAAGAAGTAACGGGCCTTAAAATGAACCTGATTGGCTTGCCTCCCAAAAGGAGCTGGCGCTTGAGGGGAAGTTAAGGATTTATAGAAGCCCCCAGCCTCTGCAGCAATGCAAGCCGGGGGCTTTTTTTGTTTAAATTGATTAAGGTTTAACCGCAAAGAACACAAAGGTTTTCACGAAGATCGCAAAGAAAAGAAGGAAGGAGGAGTTGGATTTGCTGCCGCTGATGTGTTTTTTGACCTTTAACTTTCAAGAGTTAACGGGAATTAAAAGGAGGTAAAAGCGAAGGAAAAGCAGAACTCTTCTCTTCTAAAACCTCGCGGCCTTTGCGCTTACCTTCGCGCACTTTGCGATTATAAAAATCGAGGTTTAATAAATCCGCCGTACTTGTAGCAATCGCTCTTCATATCTTGTGCCGTCTACCTCGCTAATTTTTACGCCGCCGTTAGAGGAAGAATGGATGAACCGCACTGGTTTTTCGCCTGATTTAGAGATTACAATGCCGGCATGGCCAGGTTCTCTGATAGAAAGATTGGTACCGGTGAAAATCAGCAAATCGCCCCGACGCGCTTCTTCTACAGGAATTTGCTTTCCGGCTTCGGCCTGGTTTACAGAGCCGTGAGGTACGTCAAATCCGCAGGTGCCATACACATAATTAGTAAAACCCGAACAATCGAATCCGCCGGGCTCGTTGCCGCCATACACATAGGTATCGCCAATTAACTTATTCGCAACCGTTAAAAGCGAGTCGCTAATAAAGCTACGTAACTCTTCGTTGGTGAAAGAGTTATGGTCACTTCTCCCGATTTGTTTTGTATTTACAGGCTGTGCTGGTGTGGTATCGGCCATGGCATA
>JAFADQ010000330.1 GCA_023424725.1 Bacteroidota bacterium | reverse complement strand
GCGTAACCCAGCCTATTACAAAAAATAAGCCTACATACAAGCTCGCCGAAATACCCAGATGCAATAGCGCCATGCCTGCAATAAACACCAACCGCGGCAGGTAGCTTTTGGTTGGTAGCAGCAGCAAAATTGGCAGCAGCAGCTCGGCCCACCAGGTTACAAACGTAAGCGAGCGCATGAGTTCGAAATGCGGATACAGCAAATCGCCAAGCGGAAGCCGGATCTGATCTAAGCTAAGGGCGTAATAAAGGGCAGTGTATTCTGATGTCCACTCGGCGCCGGTTTTCATCAGCGCCGAAAAGAAATAGACAGAGAAGAGCAGCAGAATATAACCCGCGCCGGCCGCGCCTGCATACACTTCGGGACCTGTTTTTTGGTCTGTAACGGCACTGTTATTGGCATCTACAGACCAGCGCTTGCCCCAGGGCATAAACATTCCCCAGAACAATAATATCCGCAGTAAATCGTCGCCGCCCTGCAGCACAAAGGGGTTGCGGTTGTGCAGCGACAAGATCAAGAGCCAGCTTAAAAAAGTTGCCAGCCTGGTGCGCCAGCCAAACGCCAGCGCGAAAGCCGCCGCCGCGGCCGCTACAAAAAGCAGCAATTGCCCCTGCCACATGCCTGTAGCCGTGTGCAGCGAAAACCGGAACGGCTGCCAGCTATGCGTAAAAAGTTCTTTTAATGGAAATAAACCCTGATCGGAATAATGCGCCTGCAAATCTGGGAGCCGGAAAAGCAGATCGAGCAAGAGCAACCCGCCGGTGCCAATGCGCAGCAAGGCCAGCGCCCTTACATCTAATCTGAAAGGGAGTTCGAGCCGTTTAAAAATTGCGTCTGATATGCTCATGTCTGGCGTTGGTGCGGCAAGTTACGCGGTGCGGCTATTCTGCAAAAATAAAAAAGCAGATTCTCTTGTAAGAACCTGCTTTTTTTACAGAGAAGCTTTATAGGGTAATGGCTATTTACTGGCAAACAAAAGTAGCCGTGGCGGTAATAGGAGCCTTGGTAGTATCTTCGGGCTGCATGGTAATATTGGCAAAGCTGATCTGCCTTACAGCCCCGTTTATGCTTACCTCTAATACACCGCTGGTGCTGCCGTATAAATCTAGCCCGTTATTGGTTCTGGCTAAAATTAGCGCTTCCTGCGGGCCGACAGTGCCGCTTGGGTCGGCGCCGTCTATAATGTTGTAGGTTTGAGAATTGTTTGGCACGCTGCCCAGTACAATAGAGCAGGTATTTCCGTTATCGGCGGTTACTTCTACAAACAAGCCGCCGGCATCGTTAGTGCACTGTACTTCTACACTGTTAGAGGTGCTGTTGCCAAGGCTTAGCGTGCCCGAGCCGGTTGTGCCCGAAGTGGTGCCGCTTGTTGTGCTGGCTGTAGTGCCCGATGTTGAGCTGCTGGTAGTACCAGATGTAGTTCCGGGGCTGGTATTGTTGTCGTCGTCGTTGCCGCAGGAAGCAGTTGCAAATGCCAGCGCGGCAGAAAAGCTAAGAATTGTAAGTAGTCGTAATTTCATAAAACAAAAGTATGTGGCGTTAAAGATATACAAATTCTCTGAGTCCAGAAAGCAGATGCGGCTTAGCATTTCATCCATCTTCAGAAACAAAAAAACAGGCTCGTGCGCACCGCTTTTTGCCCCTTGCAGCTTTGGTATTTCAGCAGATTGTTGGCTGGTCTTAAACCTCTGCACACCTGTATTATATTATTATTTTATTGATTAATTTAGCACAAATAATAATCTTATATGTCGTTTTATAAAATACCGGCTTTATTTCTGTTGCTGTTTATCGCATCTGCAACCCAGGGGCAGCCATTTTTGCAGCAGGCACCGGCCAATGCGCAAACCCTAAAAGAAGTGCAGCGCCAGTTTAACGACTGGAAAAAGGGCCGCGACCTAAGCAAAACCAAGCACTGGAAATACTTTAAGCGCATGGAAATGGACATGCAGCTGCACACCGACCCAACCGGCGAGCCCGTAAACCCGGCCATTTATATAAATGAAGTAGTAAAGGCGGCCAACGAAAAAGAGCAGCTGGCCAATGCGCGAATGGCGCTAACATCCTGGTACCCGGTGGGGCCGAGTGTATTGCCCGACAACAAAACCGGCTATATGGAAAACGGCCTGGGCCGCATAAACTGCATCGCATTTCACCCTAATTCGCCGGCAACCTATTTTGTTGGCGTAGCGCAGGGCGGCGTTTGGAAAACCAGCAACAACGGTCAAACCTGGACACCGCTTACCGATAACCTGCCTATTACCCGCATCAGCGATATTTCTATAGACCCCAACAACCCCGATGTAATGTATATTTCGGTATGCGATTTCGCTTACATCGGCGCCGGGCTTTTTCTGGATGGGCGCAAACGCAACACACATTACGGCCTTGGCGTGTACAAAACCACCAACGGCGGCCAAACCTGGGCACCAACCGGCCTCAGCTTTCAGCTCACCAACGGCGATGCTTCGCTTATAAAAAAGATACTGGTAAACCCCGCCAACAGCAATAACCTGGTAGCGGCCGGCGCCAGCGGCATGTATTTATCTTCTGATGCAGGCGCCACCTGGACCAACACGTTAGATTCGCTTTTCTGGGACATGGTGCAACACCCAACCGACCCGAATATTTTATACGCGGCTACAGGCTGGGTAAAATCGGCCAATGCAGGCCACGCGGCAATTTATAAATCTACCAACTTCGGCAATACCTGGACCATGCTAAACACCGGCATTCCGGGCACAGGACAGGTGCAGCGCATAAAACTTGCCATTGCGCCATCTAACCCCGATTATGTATATGCCATTGCCGTAAATACCGAAAGCGGACTTTACGGATTTTACAAAACCACCAACGCCGGCACCACCTGGCAGTTTAGCAACCCCGGCGTAAACGTTCTGGATGGCAACCAGGGCGCTGGCAACGGCGGCCAGGGCAATTACGATCTGGCCCTGATGGTAAGCAACTCTAACCCCGATCTGGTGTTTACCGGTGGCGTAAATATCTGGGGATCTGAAGACGGCGCGCAAACATTTAACCCCGTTAGCCACTGGACAACCTTTTACGGCCCTACCCTGCACGGCGATATACATTACATGGTAACGCAACCCCAAACCGGAAACATTTTTGTGGTGACCGATGGCGGCGTTTACCGTACCACCAACATGGTGATCAGCACCTGGCTCGACGCCGGCAATGGCGTAGCCTGGCCCACTTTCTGGACTAACCTGAACGACGGCCTTGCAGTAACCTCTTTCTACCGGATTTCAAGCTCGCGAAACAGCACCGGCCGCATTGTGGCCGGCTCGCAGGATAATGCTACCGCTTATTTTGATGGCAGTAACTGGAGCACCATTTTTGGCGGCGACGGCATGGACAATTACCTCGACCCTCTAGACGATTTCAGCATTATAGGATCGAGCCAGTACGGCAACTTTTACAGGTCAGACAATGGCGGGTTTAATTACTTTTCGTTAGATGCCAACCCGTTTTCGGAACAAGGCGAATGGACATCGCCCATTGTGGCAGATTATAACAACCACGGCACTTTGTATGCTGGCTTCGAGAACGTGTACAAAACCACTGATAACGGATTATGGTGGACTCAAATATCTAACTTCCCTTCTGGTTTTAATGCCAGCGAAATCTCTGCGCTTGCTGTTTCTAACGCCAACCCAGATGTGCTGTACGCGGCAAAAAGAGTGCGGTACGAGCACAACATACCCGGCAAAATATATATCAGTACCAATGGCGGCAATAACTGGACAGATGCAACCGCAGGCCTCCCCGATTCGCTTTATTACACCAGTATAGAGCTGCACGAAACCAGCGCAACAACCGCCTTTGTTACCATGGCTGGTTTTAGCGCCGGCCACAAAGTATACAAAACCACCGATAACGGCGCCACCTGGGAAAACATATCGTACAACCTGCCCAACATACCGGTAAACTGCGCCAAATATATTCCGGGAGGCGATGCCATAATGCTGGCCACAGATTTGGGCGTTTATGTGCTGCGCGACGGCGAAACCACCTGGGAAAACGAGAGCCTCGGCCTGCCCAACGTAATTGTATCTGATATTGAGATTAACCCTGAGCTGGGCGAAATTTATATTGCAACCTTTGGCCGCGGCATTTGGGCAACCGACCTGGGCCGGTTTATTACAGACATTACTCCGGATATAGTTGCGGGCGGAATACAGCTGTACCCAACACTTAACAACGGCACTTTCACGCTCGATTTTTCTAAAGCCATCCCCAACGCTCAGCAGGTTTGCCAGGTAGAAATTGTAGATGTAAAGGGCCGTACAGTTTATAAATCTGCTTTAAGCGGCAAAACTAATTACCTGCTAAATCTGCAAATCCGGCCGGGAATGTACTTTGCCAAAATAGAAGTTGGCGGAGTTGTAGATGTAAAGAAGTTTGTGGTGAGATAAATTATCATTCGCCAAGCTTTTTTCAGCCCGGTATATTAATAAATAGTTAGCCGCTAAAGCCAGGTTTTTTGGCCACTGCAGGTTCAAATTTTAAATTGTACGGGTAATTCCGGCAAAACAATCGGCACCAGAAAGCAAAGTAATATGCACCGTAGCCTCCTGGAAAAACCGAGAGGCTAAGGTGCTTAAAAAAGAGGCTGCGAAGAACCAAAAACCGGCCACATCAGATTTAGAATTTATATCTCGCTGGAAATTAAAATTACCAAACTGGCTTATAACCTGAGTTAGATATAAAAAATCGTCGCCAACTATTTTTGAAGCTGATTCAGACAACTGTTTTACTACAACTGCCAGCCTGACAGCTCCGGAGTAGCGACCTGTAAAAAAACCCACAGGCCGCTCCTCCAGAGTTTACAAATGGTAAACATTAATCGGATTCAGGTTAATAAACTCAATTACACATCATTAATTAATTAAAGCGTATACATATTGCAAACAGGCAGCACATAAACCTGCGGGCACAAAAAAAGCAGGCTCCGGAGAGGAACCTGCTTTTTTATTTAGCCTGCAATATATCAGGGGCAGGTAGCCGTTCCCGATATCATGGTTACATGCGATCCGCCATTTAGTTTTACAGGAATGTTGTTGAAAGTGGCTCTGGTTTTGCCGCCAACTTTGGTTACTGTTACATTTCCGCTGGTACTCTGGTAGGTGCTGGCGCCTGAAGCTCCGTTTACGTTAAAGTAAATAATGGCGTTGGCCCCAGTGGCGCCCGGCAACAGAGAGTAGCTTCCGGCAGCCGGAGCTGTAGCCCCCTGAAACTTAACCTGCACGCTGCCATTATTGCCGGCAGTGCCTGTAAAGCCCATGTTGATAGAATAAGAAATACTATCTGAACTGCACAGGTTGTTGGTTAGCGTTTGGCTGGTGCCGTTGTACACCAGGTAATCGTTATTATTTCCGCCAGATGTAGTGCCGCTTGTTGAGCCCGATGTAGTAGTACCAGAGCTATTGCAGGCAAAGCTACCTGTTACAGTAGTTGCTGTAGCCGGGTTATTTATATCTTGTAAAGTAACATTGCTGAACGAAATTTTTGGCCCGCCGCCTACAATACTTACCTCTATTTGTCCGCTGGCAAGGTATTGCGTTGTGCCATTTACAACACTAAAGGTAGCTTGCCCGGCCTGCGGAACGCCCGTGTTTACCAGTGTATACATACCGGCTGTTGGCGCGGTTGCAGTAGAGAAAAGCACGGTGGCGCTCACCATGTTAGATCCGGAGCCCATTGCGCTGCCCATAACCATATAATTGGTCATCATGGTAGAGCAGGCGGTGGCTACTGTTAAGGTAGAGTCGTTTCCTATTTTTATGGTATTGTTAGGAATGTTTAAGCCGCCGGTGGTGCCAGATGTAGTTCCAGAAGTAGTATTAAAAGTATAGCAACCCAGCAAACCAAATACCGCAATGGTATTAGAGTTGTTGCTCTGCGTCATAAAAATGTTCTGCAGCGTTGCTACGGGGCTGCCGTCTATCATGGTTACGGAAATAGTTTGGCCGGCATCG
Source organism: Bacteroidota bacterium (assembly GCA_023424725.1). Classification (GTDB taxonomy): domain Bacteria; phylum Bacteroidota; class Bacteroidia; order Cytophagales; family Hymenobacteraceae; genus JAFADQ01. Next base: position 1,065 of record JAFADQ010000330.1, on the reverse strand, counting down.
GCAAGGTAGCTGAAATTGGGAAGCAGAATGTTGGTAAGCAAATGTATTCTTACCTGGCCCTGCTGCGGCGGGGTTTGCACTATTGTATACGTTCCAGCCTCGGGCGAGCTGCCGTTGGCAAACGATAAGCCGATGGTACCTTTATCTTCGCCGTTCATAAACGAGGCGGTTAAGGTATAATTGCTGCCCTGGCTGCAGGTGGTAACTACTTTTTGCTGGGCGGTACTGTTAATTGTAAGCTCATTAACAAACGGCGGAGAGTTTTCTATAACATCTGTTTCGCTACAGGAAACTGCAAAAATAAGCGCACCTATAAAGGCAAAAAACGGGAGAATACGTTTGTTCATGTGGTATTTTAGTAGAAAACCGAAAAGTTAAAAGCCAAAGCTAATCAATTGCCGATAAAGTTTTTTAAGAATTTACAAAAAAAGTGAATTAAATCAGGCGCAAAAGACAAAACTCTTCCCCACAAAATATTTTTTGCCTGATGGTTACTCTAATAAAAACCTCTTTGGCTTTTATTAGACCCAAAGCTGAAACAACTGTAAACAGGCTTTAACCTGATTTCGATTAATAATCAAACTTTTAATAGCCATGCAGAGCCAGCCAACCGGGAAACTGCCGTTTTTGGCTTTTCCGACAAAGCCGCCCTACGCTATCTAATCACGTAGGGTTAAAAACCCAACGCTACGCATTTATAAGGAATATTTTTGTTTGATCTGATGCACTTCGCTTATTAGAAATTTGCTCCCCGGCCTGAAGGCCTCTGATCCGCTGTGCCATAAAATTAAGTATTCCTGATTCACACTTTCCAAGGCCTTCAGGCCGGGTTGCTGCCGCCGGATAGTGCTGTATAGAAATCAAATTAAATTCCTTTTTGCAATGTAGCGTTGGGCTTCAGCCTTACGCGAATAGCTAAAGCCTGTCGGCTATGATGCTTTTACCAACCATTTTTCTATTAACCTATCGGGTTTGTTGCCGGCGAAAACACCAAATAATGACCCTTGCGCATCGACAAAGCCATTTTTATAATCGAACTCAGGTCTTTAGGGTAATCTTCTCCAT
>JAFADQ010000318.1 GCA_023424725.1 Bacteroidota bacterium | reverse complement strand
ACGTAAAGCTGTGGCATTATCCGAGCCAGAGTTTTAAGAACACCGGTCAGCAGTTTTGCGGTTTAATGATGGCAGACCACGCCAAGTGCGGCATAAACACCATGTTTAATACCGGCACGGTGGTAGGCGTAAGCGCCAATGTTTTCGGCTCCGGGTTTCCGCGCAACGTAGTACCCGATTTTGCCTGGGGAGGCGCGCAGGGTTTCGAAACGTACCAGCTCCGCAAAGTGTTTGAGGTGGCAGAAAAAGTAATGGCCCGCCGCCACGTAGAGTTCGGCCAAACAGAAAAAGACATTCTGAAGCACATTTTTGAAGAAACCAAGGTGTACAGAAATTGGGAAAGGTAGATGTGCAGATGAGAAGATTTCAAATGTGCAGATTGAAGATTTGCAGCATAAAGAAATTTAAACAGATTTATTTTTTTAATCGACAGAAAATGAGCTTTACAGTTTAAAATTTACTATTTCTCAACTTCAAATCTACAATTGGCTCATTTGCAAACTATCCTTCTTTAATCTTCACATTTACAATTTGCACATCTGTAATCTACACATTTTCTCATCTTTAATCTGCACATCTACTTATGTTCTTCGCTGATATTCCGGGGCTGGAGGAAGTAAAGAAGCTGCTGATCGGCTCTGTGGAGAGGCAGCACGTGGCGCACGCGCAGTTGTTCCTGGGCCGCGAAGGCAGCGGGGCGCTGGCGCTGGCGCTGGCCTATTCGGCGTTTATAAACTGCACCAACCGCAGCGCTACCGATTCGTGCGGCGAGTGCCCGGGCTGTACCAAAATTCACAAGCACATTCACCCCGATGTGCATTACCTCATGCCGGTTACCACTACTAAATCGGTTGCCAAAGATCCGGTTTCTACAAAATTTCTGCCCGAGTGGCGCACTTTTCTGGCCTCACAGCCTTACGGCACCCTCAACGACTGGACTCACCACATTGGCGCCGAAAACAAGCAAGCTCTTATAGGCCGTGAAGAAAGCCGGCTGCTCATTCGCACACTATCGCTCAAAGCTTTCGAGGCCGACCTGAAAGTGATGCTGATCTGGCTGCCCGAGTTAATGAACCCTCAAACGGCCAACGCCCTGCTGAAAATACTGGAAGAACCGCCCGGGCAAACCATTTTTTTGCTGGTAAGCAACGATGCCGAAAAGCTGCTGCCAACCATCCGGTCGCGGTGTCAACTGTTGCAGGTGCGGCCGTTTACCGAAAATGAAACCATAAATTATCTGGTAGAAAAGCTGCAGGTATCGCCGGATACGGCTCCGCAAATAGCGCAACTGGCCGAAGGAAACCTGCAGGCGGCAAAAATACTGGCATCGGAGGTAAACAACGATTATTTCACGTTTTTCCGCGACTGGATGCGCACCGCCTACCAGGGCGATTTGCTGAAGGTAATGGCTATGAGCGACGAGTTTCAGAAAATGGGCCGCGAAAATCAGAAAAACTTTCTGCAGTTTGGCCTCGCGCTGCTGCGCAAGTGCATTTTGGCCGGTATAGATCCGGTGCTGGCGCAGGGCTCGTCGGCCGAAGAGCAGGATTTTATCAGCAAGTTCCGGAATTTGCTGCACGAAAATAACCGCGACGAAATAACCCGTATCTTAACAGAGGCGCATTACCACGTAGAGCGTAACGCCAACCCCAAAATTATGTTTACCGACATCTCGCTTAAAACAGGCGCTTTGTTGAGGCAAAAGCAGGAGGTAGCCTCCTGATAATTTTACCCGGCCGGCTAAAACGATCCGGAAATTTTAAAGAGTTACACATGGCAGATTTAATAAGAATTGGTACCCGCGGAAGCCAGTTGGCACTATGGCAGGCACGCAGAGCAGAGCAATTATTACAAGAGGCCGGCCTCGAAACCGAGCTGGTAATAATTAACACAAAAGGCGACCAGATACAGGACCGCGCGCTGAGCAAGATCGGTTCTAAAGGAGTTTTTACCGAAGAACTGGAAGAAGGCCTGCGCCAGGGCGAAATAGAAATTGCCGTGCATTCTGCAAAAGACCTGCCCTCGCGCTTGCCCCAAGGCCTGGAAATAATCGCTTTTATGGAGCGCGAACTGGTGCACGATGTGGTGATCTCGCACGATAAAAATTTCGATTTTGGACGTAAAGACGTGGTGGTTGGCTCATCGTCTACGCGCCGCCGCGCCATTTTAAGACGCAATTATCCCGGCATAAATTTGGTAGAAGCCAGAGGAAACCTGCAAACCCGCCTCGAAAAACTAAACAACAAGCAGTTCGATGCCATGTTGCTGGCCTACGCCGGCGTGCACCGCATGGGTTACGAGCAATACATTGTGCAACACCTTTCTGCAGAAGAGTTTATTCCGGCAGTTGGGCAGGGCAGCGTGGCCATAGAAGCGGCAAGCAGCCTTACACCAGAGATAAAAGAAAAAATCGCTAACGCATTAAATCATACCCAAACGGCACAGCAACTTGTAGCAGAGCGTGCTTTTTTGCGCACCATGGAAGGTGGCTGTAGCGTGCCGGTTTTTGGCCTTTGCAGGCATAAGGGCAGCGAGCTGGAAATAACCGGCGGCATTGTAAGCTTAGACGGCACCGAAATGATAAAAGAAACCATAACCGGAAAACCCGAAGACGGCGAAAAAATTGGCCGCGAACTTGGTTTGCGGGTGATAGATCTGGGCGGTGGCGTTATTCTGCAGAAAATCAAACAACAGCAGCAAAAGTAAAACTGCGAAAATCAAAATCTTGCAGTATTTTCGCTTTCGCATTAAACAATACCTATCAGAACCCGCTCTATATGAAGCTTTCTTATTTCCGTATTTTATTATTCGCTGCGTTTTGCACGGGCTTTGCCGCTTGTAAATCGTCGCAAACCGGAACAGATACCACTGCTGCCAAACCAGCAAAAGAAGAACCTATTCCGGCCAAATACCAAACCCTGGAAGAAGGACTTTACGCGCTCATGGTTACCAGCAAAGGCGATATTTTGCTAAAGCTGGAGCACGAAAAAACACCGCTAACAGTGGCCAATTTCGCTGGCCTTGCCGAAGGCAAAATACCGAACGAAGAAAAAGCCCCGGGCGAGCCTTTTTACAATGGCCTTACCTTTCACAGGGTTATACCCAAT